>CAZLRY010000225.1:0-5732 GCA_964561675.1 uncultured Chitinophaga sp. | reverse complement strand
CAACCATCTTCCGCTATCAGTTTTCAGCTTTCCGGATCCACTCAACGGGTTTCTTATTACCTGAGAACACATAAAATCGCGGTATATCAGCGGGAATGAAAATGAGGGTTGAAAAAATAAACCCTGTCCGCAAATACAGACAGGGTTTTGATGGGTCGATGGGTAATGCTCAGTGGTGATTATTCTTCTTTCCAAAAGTCCGGATATAATTCACCATGTCACCCGGTATCCTTGTTTTACCAAAACTTCCATCCATCGCATCCTGGTTACCTGGAATTCTTTTCTTAAAACCAGGCATATCACTATGGCCTGAATAAATCTTATAGAGCAAGGCCCCGTCTGATTGTTTCTGGAAAAGGTCCAGCGTAAAATCTGTCGGTGTGTTATTCAGTTTGTAAGCCCTCTTCCCGGAACCTTTACCATCTGTCCCATGGCAGGATAAACAGAAATAATCATACAATTCTTTACCGGAAGCGATGGAGGCTTCATCGGCAGGTACAGGGTTTGTCAGCTTTTCATATTTTTCAGGTACTTTCCAGGGATCTTCCTGATAAGAAATAAATGACAGTGCGGAGGCCAGTACAACAATAACGCCGGTCAGTATTATTAGCTTTTTCATTTTAATGTGTTTGTAAGATCAGCAATAAAAATTCGTCAGTTAAAAGTAGACCGGAGTTATAAGGGGTTGTTATGACGCATGTCAAAGATGCTGATGCGTTTGCTCAGTTTTTGTCACGGGATAAACTACAGATATGTCTTTTGATAAGGATGAAAGTCAATACCAGCCTGCATTACAGCGGTTGATAGTACAAACTGACCAACCGGTGACAGGAATTTTATTTCAGTATTAACTGTTGTAGTATTGTTTGCGTGTGGCTTACAGTTTAATGAATTCCACCCGGCGGTTCAGGGCTTTACCGGCCGGACTGTTATCAGGGCCAACCGGTTCTGCTTCGCCACGACCGTCAGTTTCAATGCGACCGGCATCAATACCGAATGATCTGACCAGTTCGCTTTTTACCGCTGCAGCTCTTCTTTTTGAGAGATCCAGGTTGGCTGCATCGGCTCCATCGGCATCGGTATGGCCGATAATTTTTATTTTAATGTCAGGATTTTCATTGAGAATAGTTGCCATCTCTTTCAGTGAGCCGAAGGATTGTGGCTTTACTATGTCTTTGTTTACATCAAAGTAAATTCCATAACTCACTAAACGGCCTTCCGTCATTAATTTATTCCGCATATCAGGAGCCCCAACGGCGATCCGGATATTGCTGATGAGGGCGGCACCATCATCAAAACGGATCCGGTCCATCTTCACACTCGCTAAGGGAAAGGCTTTTGGCAAATCAAACAGTTTTCGCTCTCCAACATAATACCGAACACGGGATTTTTGTACCCAGACGGCAACATGGTAAAGCTGGTTTTCTTTTTGGTAAAACTGTTCATCGTCTTTATGTCCGGATAACCAGAGATCACGGCCTTCCTCACTGTTGATATATGTCCTGTAATAAGGTCTGCCATAATATTCCACTCCGCAGCCAAATCCAGCCAACCCCGGCGTTGATCCTGCATCCCAGGAACGTACATTGTAACTTTGCATCAGCCTGAAACAATACCCGGTCATCTGGCCTGCTTCTCCTTTGATGGGTACCACATCAAATTCAATTGTATAGTTTTCAGGCAGGGTGAGTAATGAATCTGTCCAGATATCCCCACCGCCGATAAACTGCATCCACCGGCCGGGATATAGATTACTGGTTACAATTTCGGCAGATCCGTTAGTATTCCATCCTGCAGGAAAATCACCTATATTATCCTGTGAAAAATCGTCATAGAAAATCACTTTTTCCCCAGGTACAAAATCATATTTGGAATACAACTGAAGATCGGGCGTGGTAGCCTTTTTTTCAATGATCTCAGGAGTTGGTTCCGTTTTCTCTGTTGTTGCCGGTTTAGGTGTTTCTGCTGCTGGCGGCGTCTCTTTGGGTTTCTCTTTTTTATCAAAAAGACTATCAATCACCTGTTCCGTTTTCTTCTCAATGGCGCGGTTAGCCTTCCGCTCCAGGATTTTTTTGGGATTTAAGATTTGCGCAGCACTGGATTGGGAAAATAAACATAAAAGGGCAGTCAGGCTGAAAAAGGCAATAATTCTCATAAAGGGTTATTTTGGAAAAGATAAATGTCTGGTAACAGCGGTTTGATTGACATCGGTCATTCATACCGGTGATAATGGTCAAAAAATAAAATAAAATTACGTTTAAAGTTGGAATTCCCATACGGTACGGTAATGTCCTTTTTCTTCAACATATTCAAGGAAGGACTGATAAAATTTATCGCCGCCGATGGTGGCACTGTCACCAATCACCAGCAACTGCTCTTTGGCCCGGGTAATGGCCACATTCATCCGCCGGTAATCTTTCAGAAAACCGATATCCCCGTCATCATTACTCCGAACCAGCGACAAAATGATTTTTTCTTTTTCCTGTCCCTGGAAACTGTCGATCGTACTGATCCGCATTAAAGGCGGGAGTACTTCCCTGGCCGCTGCCACCTGTCCGGAATAAGGGGAAATAAAAGCGGTACCCGCAGGATCCCAGGATTCCTGTTCGAGAAACTGCCGGATGATCTGTAACTCACCTTCATTCTGCAAACTGATTCCGTCCGGTCCTTGTTTTTCATTATAGCCTGAGCCGGCCGTATCTATAAAAGTGATATGGGTGCCTGTATTTTCCAGGTGTTGAGCCGTTTTCAGTAATTCTTTATAGAAATAACGGCTGCTGAATCCGGCAATAGATGCCCGCATCCGGTATTGGGTATTGAGCAGGCAGACAGCCCCCGTATGCGGGATAGCGACTTCGAGGATGGAATTATTAAAACCCATCGCTGCAGCCTGATGACTCAATACCGTGGGAGGTAATTGCCAGTGGTCACCAGCCAGCACAATTTTCTCCGCCATCGGAAAAATACACCAGGCCAGGGGTTCAATACACTGTCCGGCTTCATCCAGAAACAGGGTATTGAATTTGAGTTTTTCCACACCGGCATCATAAAGCCCGATCGGGGTACCGGCAATTACGCTGGCATCCTCAAACAGTTTTTGTTCATTGTAATCCTGCAGTTTCCGGATTTCCGCACGAATGGCTTTGACTTCTTTGAATAACAGATTCCGCTGTTCCCGTTCTGCTTTTCCAAAACTGCGCTTATACTTCAGTGCCATCCGCCGGAATTCTTCTGCCCTGATCTTTAGTTGTTTGATCTCCTTTTGTGATTTACTGTTGCCCATCTTACCTTCAGGTGTATGCGCAAATACGGCCGCATCGGTCTTACTGCTGTTACCCACCCGAAGCAGGTTTATTCCCAGCGAAATCAGGGTCTTGGATAGATGATCCACGGCGGCATTGCTGGGAGCCGACACCAGTATTTTTTCGCCCTGTTGCACTAACTGGAAAATAGCTTCCGCCAATGTGGTGGTTTTACCGGTGCCGGGTGGGCCATGGACAATCTGCAATGCTTCATTACGGACAATGGCCCGGACCGCTTCCTGCTGGCTCTCGTTCAGGGAACCGTTTTTAAAAGAAAGGGCAGGGCCGGCTGCTGATGCATTGACATTTGCAGATATGGCCGGGCCATGAATCTGTTCAAATAACCGGAACAACGGTTTATGCTGTTCCAGTTCATTCAACACTTTCTTCATGATAGACGTGGTCCGTGTATCCGGCGCCAGTTTGATACCAACTCCGTCATCTTCGATCCAGTCGGGAAAATCCGGTGTAAACAAACGGAATTCACCGGTTTTGCCCTCCAGGCTTATTAAAACCCCTTTGACTGGTTCTTCACCGCTGATAAAACACTCAATGGCCGCCCCATCCCTGAACAGGTTGGTTTCAGGTGGGAAGGCCAGCCGGAAACTGATTTCGGGGTAATCAGCATAGCCGAAATTTTTTCGGGTAACAATCAACGGGTGTAAGGCCAGTCCTTCCGATTTGAGTTGTTTTAAGGTATGGGCCTGGTCGAGGGCATAGCGGGTGGCCTGTTCTTTTTCCTCCAGTTCCACACAGGTCAGTAATTTTTGCAATTGCGGGTGCATGGCCGGAAGATAAGTAAATCGCCAATGAGGCGAAAATGATAATTTTTCTGATTCCCTGAAGAAAATTATCTTCCGCTTTTGTTGGCAACCCTGACAACGGTTCACCTTTTTTCATTTCAATAACTACACCTGGGACAGGAAAAAAATATTGCGTTGGTCTGTAACCCGCTGGCTGGTTCTGGATTTGCCCTGGAAGTGGTAGCCCGGCTGGAAGGGTTACTGCATCAGTATTCCATTCCTAAAACGGTTTTTATTCATGACTGGCCGGACTCCTTTTCCGGTTTTTCTGATATCTACCTGGTTGGTGGAGATGGAACGCTCAATTTTTTTATTAACAAATATCCGGACATAAATGTGCCGCTGGTGATTTTTAAGGGGGGGACAGGGAATGACTTTCACTGGTTGTTGTACGGAGAAATAGATATGGTGACCCAGTTTAAAAAGGTGCTGGACCTGCCGGCCCGACCGGTGGATTGCGGCCGTTGTAATAATCGTCTTTTTATTAACGGAGTGGGCGCCGGGTTTGAAGGAGCCGTGGCTCAGGCGCTCAGTTCCGGTAAAAAATTACCGGGAAAGACTTCTTACCTGATAACGATTTTGCGGAAAATATTCAGTTATCGCTCCCGCCATTTTACCATTATGACCGGAGATAAAGTGATAACCGGAAAAAAATTACTGGTGGATATTAGTAATGGCCGCCGTGCCGGTGGAGGATTTCATGTAGCGCCCGAAGCTCTGGCCAATGACGGTTGGCTGGATCTGGTGATGTCCGCCTCATTGACTTCTATTCGCCGTTTGATTTACCTTCCTGTAATTGAAAAAGGAAAACACCTGGGCCTTTCATTTATCACGCATCTGCCGGTGAAGGCTGTACGCATACAATCCCTCGATATCATACAGTATCACCTGGATGGTGAATATGCGGAAGCGGCTGAACTGGATATCCAAATCAGGGAACAGGCTTTCCTGTTCCGTTACTGATCACTTCAATTTTACCGGACTTTTACCCGCCGCATCAGTTCCATCAATTCATTTAATTTTGCCGCATGAAGATTTTCTCTGACCCGCATATACAGATCGCCGGAACTAAGGACATTCCGGCTATCAAGGAATTACTGAACAGTGCCTACCGTGGTGAAAGTTCCCGAAAGGGCTGGACCACAGAAGCGGATCTGATTGCCGGAAATGTACGTACTGATGAACAGAATTTATCAGACGTGCTGGCAATCCCTGGCAGTGTTTTTCTGAAATATACGGATGAGCACGGACAGGTAAAGGGCTGTGTGAACCTGCAGGTACAAAAGCATCGGGTTTACCTGGGTATGTTTAGTGTTAACCCGGAATTACAGGGAGCGGGTATCGGAAAAATTATTTTACGGTCCGCAGAAGAATATGCGAAGTCCCAGGGTTGTACCCATATTTACATGTCGGTTATTTCTGTACGGGCAGAACTGATTGCCTGGTACCAACGCCATGGTTATGTGGATACCGGCGAACGTAAGGCGTTTAAGGAAGACGGACTGACCGGTAAACACCTGCGGGAACTCGAGTTTATGACCCTTGAAAAGAGGCTCTGAACCGATGCTTGCTATAAAGCAGCGATGACTTATTTTCGGGGCATGGTTTTATTAGATGTCTGCGGGAT
>CAZLRY010000224.1:0-5752 GCA_964561675.1 uncultured Chitinophaga sp. | reverse complement strand
CTCGACTGCAGTCTCAGCTATAAAGTAGTACAGCAGATCGATCCGGCTGTGAGCTACGAGGATTATTGCCATTCCTTTATTGCGCCAGCGCGATGCACCGACCTGGTGGATTATCTTACCCGGGCGGTGAAAGGGTTTGAACTGATGCAGACAAAAGAACAATTGCGGCTGGTGACCCTCGATCTGTTTGAACAATTAAAAGCGGACAATGTGATCTATGCGGAGATCCGCTTTGCCCCCCTGCTGCACCTGGAAAAAGGACTGACACCGGTGGAAGTGGTGGAAACCGTTAACGCTGCTTTTACGGAGGGTAAGGCGATGACAGGTATGGAAGGTGGGCTGATTCTTTGTACACTTCGTCATTATAACGAAGAGCAGAGTATGGAGACGGTGCAGCTTGTTCAGCAGTTTAAAGGAACCAACGTACTCGCTTTCGATATGGCCGGAGATGAAGCCGGCTATCCGGTGACGGCTCATGTAAAAGCGTTTCAGTTTGCTAACGAACATGGGATACATTGTACCTGTCATGGTGGAGAAGCCAAAGGCCCTGAAAGTGTATGGGAAACGCTGGAACATTTTCACCCCACGCGGATCGGACATGGCGTACGCAGTGCGGAGGATAAACAACTGCTCGATCATTTAGTCAAAAAGGACATTCACCTCGAAGTTTGTCCGACCAGTAATATCCAGACCAATATCTTTCCGGCAATTGAAGAACATGCCGCTGATAAAATTTACCGGCATGGGGTATCTATGAGTATCAATACCGATGCGCGGACCGTAACACCCGTCACCCTGAGCGGAGAATACAATAAACTGCAGGATGCCTTTCATTGGACCAACGAACATTTTCTCCGTTGCAACCTCGAAGGCATCCGTCATTCCTTTACAACAGAAGCGGTTAAGCAAAAAATAGCAGCCCGAATTCAGGAAGGGTATAACAAGCGTTAGCCGATCTAAATCAGTTTTTTCCTTTATTTCCGCTAACGACCGTCATATTTCATCCATCCCCTGTTTTTTATCTTTGCCCCATGGAAGAGCGAAGATTCTCCGGCACTCCGGCCGGATGGCTGCTGATCGGACTGATGGGTTTACCAGGTTTTTTCTCCCTGCAGGCACAGACTAAAAGCATCAATACCCAGTACCAGTCCTGGTTTTCGGTGAACAGTGTACTGAAAATTTCACCCCAATGGGGCCTTATTGCCGATCTGCATATGCGCCGGAACCATTTCATGTCGGATAATAATTTTTATTTTGCCCGTGCAGGTGTGCAGTATACGGTGGATAAGAATTTGTCCCTCGCAGCAGGTTATGGCCATTTCTGGGGCTATCCAACTACCAAGGACTGGCATACGATCGCCCATGAAAACAGGATCTACCAACAGTTGCAGTACAGTTCAAAGTGGAAGAACATCAATATTCTGCAGCGCCTCCGCAATGAACAACGCTGGCAACAGAAAATGGTGAATGATGCCTATTCCGGTCAACTACGTTTTACCGACCGGGTCCGTTACCTGCTTAGCCTCACGATTCCGGTATTTAAGAATAAAAAGCTTCCCGTGCTGGCGATGGCCGATGAAATCTGCCTGCAAACCGGAAAAGAGGTTGTTTTTAATACGTTTGATCAGAACCGGTTTTTTATTGGTATCCGGGAACAACTTCGTCCTGACCTGAGTTTTGATATGGGTTATATGAAGGTGTACCAGCAAAAGAAATCCGGTTATGAATTTGACCGGAATCACACATTCCGCCTCTTTTTCTATTACAGCCCGCAACTCTATAGGCATTCCGCAACAGCCACCCCAAAATAAGGGGGCCGTAAAGCCATTCTTCGTGATATATCGCATGATTTTCAGGCAAATAATTTTATCTTGCCAGCAATGAATCTGCTCAGTCCTGCCATATCATCACTTGCCCGTATGCGTCTCTGGCGTATCGATGCCTGGAAGCAGAATCCCCTCGATGCCCAGCGGGAAGTATTGCAGGACCTGGTTACATCGGCCCAATACACCGAGTTTGGCCGGAAATATAATTTCAACCGCCTGTTTAATGTAAAAGCCTTTAAAGAAGCGGTACCCATCCATGAGTACGACGATATTAAACCCTATATCGAACGCATCATGCAGGGAGAACAGAATGTGCTCTGGAATACCCCGATCTTCTGGTTTGCCAAAAGCAGTGGCACCACCAGCGATAAAAGCAAATTCATCCCCATCAGTGAGGAAAGTCTGCAGGACGGCCACTATAAAGCCTCCAAAGATGTGTTGAGTTTATATTACCAGTTCAATCCCGACTCCAACCTGCTTACCGGGAAGGGTCTCGTGATCGGAGGCAGTCACAATATCAATCCCATGAACACTGAAGCACAATACGGTGATCTCAGTGCCGTATTGTTGCAAAATTCACCCTTCTGGGGTCACTGGCTCCGCACACCCGATCTCAGTATTGCCCTGATGGATGAATGGGAAAGTAAGATTGAAAAACTGGCCGAGAATACGATACATGAAAATGTTACCTCTATTTCCGGGGTGCCCACCTGGACCCTGGTCCTGTTCAAGCGGATCCTGGAGATGACCGGCAAACAAACCATGAGTGAGGTATGGCCTTCCCTTGAATTATATATGCATGGCGGCGTTTCGTTTACGCCTTACCGTGATCAGTTCAGGCAGATCATCGGCAAGGAGATCAACTACCTCGAAATGTACAATGCCAGTGAGGGTTTTTTTGCTGCCCAGGATATTCCCGGACAGGAAGGGATGCTCCTCTTTACCGACCATGGCATATTTATGGAGTTCATGCCGGTCAGTGAGTATGGTAAAGCCAATCCGCAGACCATCGGTTTACAGGACGTGGAACTGGGCCATAATTATGCCCTGGTGATCAGCACCAACGGCGGACTCTGGCGGTACCTCGTGGGCGATACGATTCAGTTTACTTCTATCCGTCCGTACCGGATCAAGGTTTCCGGAAGGCTCAAGCATTATATCAACGCATTCGGCGAAGAAGTGATCGTGGATAATTCAGATAAAGCCATTGCGACGGCCTGTGCCAAAACCGGAGCCGTGGTGAATGATTATACGGCGGCACCTGTTTATTTTTCGGCGTCGGCCAACGGGGCGCATGAATGGCTGATTGAATTTGAAAAAGACCCGGACAGCCTGGAAACATTTACCCTTGAACTGGATGCCGCCCTGAAAAGCATTAACAGCGATTATGAGGCCAAGCGGTATAAGAGTATTGCCCTGGGGTTGCCCGTGGTGCATGCCCTGCGCAAAGGCGTATTTGCCGAATGGCTGCACAGCAAAGGCAAACTCGGCGGACAACATAAAGTACCAAGGCTAAGCAATGAACGGAAATACCTGGAAGAGATCCTCCAATTACAATAAACCATTCTATGCATTTTTTGAAAAAGGGAGTATGGCTGCTTAGTCTGTCTGCCACCCTGCAACTGCACAGCCAGTCACCCGTTAAACTCAAAGACCAACCCATTCAGCTGGAAGGCAATATCCGCTTTACGCTTAAAGTACCGGACTCCTATACCATCAAAGCAGCCTGTGAAGGGTTGAAACGCCCCCGTTTTTTTGCAAAAAGTCCGGATGGCCGTTTATTCGTGACCGATATGTATGACAGAACGGATAATAAAAAGGGGAAGATCTATATCCTGGATGGATGGAATCCGGTCACTAAAACCTTTGATCAGGTAATCACCTATATGCAGAACCTGCATAATCCCAACCAGGTGGCGTTTTATACCATGAATGGAGAGCATTTTATCTATGTGGCAGAGACAGGCAAACTGACTTACTATCCATATAAGGCCGGTGATAAAGCACCTTCTTCACCCGGCAAACAAATCGCTTCGTTCCCGGATTATGGATTAAGTTATAAGTACGGTGGCTGGCATCTTACCCGGAGCCTCACTTTTCATAACAATAAACTTTATGTAAGTGTGGGCAGCAGCTGTGATGCCTGCGTGGAGAAAGAAGAGATCCGGGCCACGATTGTGGAAATGGATCCCGATGGAATGAACCAGCGCTTCTATGCCCGGGGCTTACGTAATGCGGTGGGACTGCACTGGATCAATAATGAACTCTGGGCCACCAATATGGGACGGGATAACCGGGGACCTGATCAGCCCGAGGAGCAGTTGATGAAGATTGAGAAAGACGCTTTTTACGGCTGGCCCTATTATTACCAGTATAAAAAACAGATCATCGCCGATAAGGATTTCAGGGATTCGGTAAAACCGGCCTGGGTAAAACGTCCGCCACTCAGTAAATGGGCCATCAAGGCACACTCAGCCCCATTGGGTTTTGCTTATTTCAGCGGATTCAAAGACCCCGCACTCAACAATTCATTTATCACCGCCCTGCATGGCAGCACCAGTGTATGGCGGCAACGGGGCAATGCCGTAGTGCAGATGTTACCCAATGGTACGTACCGGGAGATTGTGACGGGCTTTTTGCAGGGCAAGACCGAGGATAAAAGATATGGACGTCCCTGTGATGTGTTCCAGTGGGACGATCATTCCTTTTTTATCAGCGATGATAAGAACGGGGTGATCTATTATGTGTATATGGAAAAATGAGGGGCAGGTTTGCCATAATTTTCTTTCTTTTGTCAAATATTAAATTACCGATTATGAAATTACTGGAAGGAAAAGTCGCCATTGTTACAGGCGCGGCCCGTGGTATCGGGGAAGGAATTGCAATCAAGTTTGCCGAACAGGGTGCTAACGTAGCTTTTACCTATGTAAGTGACAGCAGCGCGGAGAAAGCCGCCGCCCTTGAAGCTAAGCTGACCGCCATGGGGGTGAAAGCCAAAGCCTATAAAAGCAATGCCGGTGATTTTGCCCAGTGCGAAGCCTTTGTGAATGATGTATTGAAAGAATTTGGAAACGTGGATATCTGTGTAAACAATGCAGGTATTTCAAAAGATAATCTGTTGCTGCGCATGACACCTGAGCAGTGGAATGACGTGATCCAGGTAAACCTGAACAGTGTGTTCTACATGACCAAGCAGGTGATCCGCCCGATGATGAAGGCCAAGTCTGGTGTTATTATCAACATGAGTTCCATCATCGGCGAGATCGGCAATGCCGGTCAGAGCAGTTATGCCGCATCGAAAGCCGGTATCATCGGTTTCACTAAATCTGTGGCCAAAGAACTGGGCAGCCGCAATATCCGTTGCAATGCCATTGCCCCCGGATTCGTGGAAACCGATATGACCAGTTACCTCAAAGACGGTGAAGGCGCCGATAAATATAAAGCGGGTATTCCGTTGGGCAAATTCGCCTCCGCAGAAGACATCGCCAATGTAACCTTATTCCTCGCCAGCGATATGGCTTCGTATATTACGGGGCAGACGATCAGTGTGTGCGGGGGACTGAATATGTAAGTCGGCAGATCGTAGTTAGTAGATAGTAGTCAGAGCATCACTTGACTTTGTAGTTGTGGTCGAATAGTGCAATATTAGTATAAGAGAAAAAATAAAAGTTAAGCATTTATTGTACTCCTGTCCTATTACAGCATTATCCAATAATAGCCACTAAGTCAACAGGCGTCCTGACTACTAACTACTAACTACGAACTACTAACTTCCCACGACATCTCTCCGCCCTTCTCATCCTTCAGCAAAATCCCCATTTCCGCCAGCTGGTTACGGATCTTGTCGGACGTAATGAAATCCTTACGGCCACGGGCTTCTTTGCGGATATCGATCAGCAGTTGCATCACCCCTTGCAGTTTGCTGT
>CAZLRY010000223.1:0-5778 GCA_964561675.1 uncultured Chitinophaga sp. | reverse complement strand
TGACTTATAAATTAAAAAGTATGAATACGATTTTGAAAATTGCTACAGCACTACTGCTGACAGTTTCTATAGCTGCCTGTGGTGGCAGTGCCAAAGAAGAAAAAGGCAAACTCACGGATCTTAAAACCGAACTGGAAAAACTGAAGAAGGATAAATCCGGTCTGGATGATCAGATTAAAAAAATTGAAGAGCAGATCGCAAAACTTGATACCAATGCAGCCAGCCAGGTAAAAACACTGGTGGCGGTGGATACCTTACGTGCCACTGATTTTGCACATTATATCGAACTGCAGGGACATATATCCAGCAGCGGGATCGGTTATGTGGCTCCCAAAGGGGGTGGCGGTGTGATCCGCTCCATTTTTGTTACAGTGGGTCAGAAAGTAGGTGTGGGGCAACTGGTTCTGAAACTGGATGACGCCATTCAACGCCAGCAACTGTCTGCTGCCCAACAAGCCGTAAGTCAGCTGAAAACACGTCTGGCCCAGGCGCAGACCGTATATGAGCGTTACCAGAATCTCTGGAAGCAAAATATTGGTGCGGAAATCAATGTAATCAATGCCAAAGCCGATGTGGATGCCATGAGTGCCCAGCTGAAATCAGCGGAAGCAGGGGTAAGCCAGGCAGGCGAGGCGCTGGATATGACGAATGTACGGGCTGGTATGAGCGGAGTAGTCGAAAAAGTGGAAGTACGTGTTGGCGAATTTTTTACCGGAACCACCCAACAAGGTGGTCAGATCGTGATCGTAAACGGTTCTTCATTAAAAGCTGAAGTACCGGTTCCGGATAATTATGTAGCGAAGGTGAAGAGAGGAGATAAAGTACTGATTGCTGTTCCTGAAACAGGTAAAGCCCCTTATGCTTCCGTGATCAGTGTGGTCGGTGCTTCCATCGATGCCAAGACCAGATCCTTCCTGACTGAAGCGAAGCTCCCTTCTGATCCGTTGCTGAAACCCAATCAGACCGCGTTGATGAAGATCCTGGATTATGAAGCCAAAGGAACCATTGCCATTCCGGTGAATACCGTACAAAGTGATGAGAACGGAAAATTTGTTTATGTCATGGAAAAAGCCGGTGATAAAATGATAGCCCGTAAAAAAGTAGTGAATGTAGGAGAGGTATATGAAGGCCGGATCGAGATCAAAAGCGGACTGAGCGGCGGTGAACTGCTGATCACCGAAGGATACCAGTCGGTGTATGACGGACAATCCATCGCCACCAGTGCCAACAAATAATTACAGCCAAAATACTGATATATGAAACTGACAGAAGGAATTGTAAAAAAAATCAAGGAGTTCAAGCCGACCAGCTGGGCCATCGATAACCAGGTGGCGGTGTACATCCTTGCGATCATTATATCGGCGATCGGGTTGACCCAGTTTGTCACCCTGCCGAAGGAACAGTTTCCGGATATTGTGGTGCCGACCATTTCGGTGACTACCATTTATGCGGGTAACTCAGCCAAGGATATTGAAAACCTGGTAACCCAGCCGATCGAGAAGGAACTGAAGGGCATCAGCGGAGCCAAAGTGAATAAGATTCAGAGTATTTCACAGGCCGACTACAGCCTGATTGTGGTGGAGTTTGATACCGACGTTAAAACAGATATCGCCAAACAAAAAGTAAAAGACGCGATTGACCGGGCCGTATCCGATCTGCCCAACGACCTGACGTCCGAACCCAATGTGCAGGAATTCGCCTTCAGCGATATGCCCATCATGTTTGTGAATATCAGTGGGGAGTTTGACGGGATACAACTGAAGAAGTATGCGGATAAAATGCAGGACCGCTTTGAAGCATTCAGTGAAGTAAACCGTGCTGAAATTGTGGGTGCTCCTGAGCGGGAGATCCAGGTGAATGTGGATCCTTATAAACTGACCGCGGCCAGAGTGAGTCTGACGGATGTGGAGAATGCCATCAGTCGCGAAAACCATGATATCACCGGCGGTCTGATTCAGACAGGGGAAATGAAACGTACACTCAAAGTAAAAGGACAGTTCACCAGTGTGAATGACCTTTACGATGTGGTGGTGCGCAGCAGTGCCCAGGGCGCAACCGTATACCTGCGGGATGTGGCCGAACTGAAAGATACTATCAAGGAAAAAGAAAGTTATGCGCGCCTGGATGGAAAGAATGTGGTGACCCTGAACATTGTCAAACGTTCCGGGGAAAACCTGATTGATTGTGCGGATAAGGTAAAAGCGGAAACCGAACTGATGCAGAAGTCCGGTGAACTGCCTCCGAACTTACGGGTGGAGTTTACGGGGGATACCAGTAAGCAAACCAAGACTTCTTTCAACGAACTGATCAATACGATCATTATCGGTTTCGTACTCGTGTTGCTGATCCTGATGTTCTTTATGGGTGTGACGAATGCCTTCTTTGTGGCCCTGAGTGTGCCCCTGAGTGTGTTTGTAGCCTTCCTCTTTATCCCATTGGTAAGCAGTATTTCCGGTATCAATATCACCCTCAACTTCATCGTGCTCTTCGCCCTGCTCTTCGGGTTGGGGATTATCGTGGATGATGCGATCGTGGTGATTGAGAATACACACCGTCTATATGCCAATGGGAAAATGCCCATTGTCAAAAGCGCGAAGGAGGCCGCGGGTGAGGTCTTTATTCCAGTACTGGCGGGAACCGCCACCACGCTGGCACCATTCTTCCCGCTGCTGTTATGGAAGGGACTGATTGGTAAGTTTATGATCTATCTGCCGATTGTACTGATCCTGACACTGGCGGCTTCCCTGATCGTGGCTTTTATCTTCAACCCCATTTTTGCGGTGAGCTTTATGAAGCCGGAAGGAAAAGAATTTGAAAAACCAAAGAATAGTGTATTCCGGAACAAGTGGTTCTGGACGTCCATCATCGGTGGTATCCTGTTGCACCTTCTGTCATTCCACGGAACAGCTAACTTCCTGTTGCTGATGGCCATCCTGATGGTGTTTAATTCCTATGTGCTGAATGGCGTGATCCATCGTTTCCAGGATCGTTTCCTGCCAGGACTGATGAATCGCTATGAGAAATTGCTGCGCTGGATACTGAAAGGCAAGAGACCGGTACGGGCTTTTTATTCCCTGTTCGGTTTGTTCATACTGGCCGTCATTATGATTGTAGTCAGTGTGGCCACCGGCCGTACCAAATCCACCTTCTTCCCGAGTGGTGATCCCAATTTCGTGTATGTATACCTGAAAATGCCGGTGGGTACGGATGCCCGGGTAACGGACAGTGTGCTGCATATACTCGAACACCGGGTGGAGAAAGTACTGGATAAAGAAAAACCAGGTGCACCGGGCAGTATCGTGGAAAGCCTCATCACCAATGTGGCGGTGAATGCGAATAATCCACGGGATAATAACCGGAGTGTGCAATCCAACCTGGGACGTATTCAGGTATCCTTTGTGGAGTTTGAAAAAAGACATGGGAAAGAAACAGGCCCCCTGATGGACCAGATCCGTAATGTGGTGCAAGGTATACCGGGTACCAGTGTGGAGGTCAGACAGGAAGATAACGGACCACCCACTGATCCTCCCGTGAATATTGAAGTATCCGGCGACTACCTGGATAATGTTACAAAAGTGGCTACTGCTCTTTATCAGTATCTCGATAAAAACCGGGTGGAAGGTATAGAGAATCTCCAGCCAGATGTGGACCTGTTCAATCCGGAGATCACGGTAAAAGTGGACCGCAAACGGGCCATGATGGAAGGGGTGAGTACGGCCCAGATCGGTATGGAACTCCGTACCGCCGTATTCGGAAAGGAAGTGAGTAAGATTAAGGACGGTGAAGATGAATACAAAATCCAGTTACGGCACCGTGAAGATTTACGCAACGATGTAACCGGTCTGATGAATATGCGGATCACTTTTATGGATATGAATACCATGCAGGTGAAATCTCTTCCGCTGAGTTCGGTGGCTACCGTAGAGTATACCAATACGGCTGGTGGGGTGAAACGTAAGAACGTAAAACGGACGATCCAGTTGCAGAGTAATGTGCTGGACCTGACCATGGTGGCACCGATTAATGCACAACTGCAGACAAAGATCAAGGAGTTTAAAGAACAGAATGCCATACCCGCGGATGTAACGATCAAGTTGAGCGGACAGAGTGAGCAGGAACAGGAAACCTCTTCCTTTCTTGGAAAGGCCATGATCATATCGCTGGTACTGATCTTCTTTATCCTGGTACTGCAGTTCAACAGTATGAGTAAACCTTTTATCGTACTGACCGAAATCTTCTTTTCCATCATCGGTGTATTGCTGGGTTATGCGTTAACCGGCATGACGATCGCCACGATCATGATGGGAGTGGGTATTATCGGACTGGCCGGTATCGTAATCAAGAACGGTATCCTTTTAATTGAATTTACAGATGAGCTCCGTTCACGCGGTATGCGAACCCGTGAGGCAGCGATACAAGCAGGTAAGATCCGGATCATTCCGGTATTGCTGACCGCCGTAGCTACTATATTGGGTCTGTTTCCGCTGGCGGTGGGTATGAACCTCGACTTTGCCGGATTATTCCAGCACCTGCAGCCGAACCTGTTCTTTGGTGGGGATAGCGTGGTGTTCTGGGGACCGCTGGCCTGGACGATCATCTTCGGACTGATCTTCTCCTTCTTCCTGACCCTGATCATGGTGCCCAGTATGTACCTGATGGCGGAAAGGCTGAAACGCCCGATGGGTAAATTCTACGGAACAAAATATATCGCCTTACTCGGATTTGCCGGACCCTTCTTCTTCATCTTTGTCGGGATCATGTATCTCGGACGGGCGCTGCAAGGAAAAAAAGTGTGGTTGGGGAAAATGAAGCCGTCGCCGGCGAAGCAATGAGTAATCAGTAATGAGTAATGAGTAGCTGATCGCGCAGTCATTTAATAATTGAGCCCTCCGATATTCGGAGGGCTCAATACTTTTAGGTACTCATTACTGATTACTCATTACTCATCCCTCTTTCAGACTATTCAGTAAAGTAGTTCTGCTCAGCCAGCTACTGATTACTCATTACTGATTATTCATTACTCATTATCAGAATCCCTTCTTTTCGATGGGCTTTCCGTCTGCATCCAGTTCCACTACTTCATAGCCCAGTTTTTTGATTCCTTCCATGATTTTCGCTTTATCCCCTACAAGCAGGATATTCATTTTATCAGGGTTCAGGTATTTTTTTGCTACTTCATCCACCTGCTTTTTGGTCAGGTTAGCGAGGATCTTATTTTGCTGATCAATGTAGTTAGCCGGCAGATTATAATCCAGGATGCGACCAATGAAGCCTGCTTTCTGGATACCGGTTTCATAAAGCAGGGCATCACGTTGTCCCAGTGAATTCTTCATGAAAGTCAGTTCAGGCTCTGTGATTCCATTCTCCCGGTAGTTCCTGATTTCCTTCATCACTTCCACCAGGGCGCTGTCCGTGGCATCGGCCCGGATACCGGAACTGAATTCAAAATCCCCGGTATACTCATCAGCTGTAAATGAACTGCGTGCGCCATAGGTCCAGCCCTTATCTTCCCGAAGATTCAGATTGAGGCGGGAGTTGAAATCACCACCAAGGCCATAATTCATCAGTCTTGATTTGTAGAAATCACCCGTAGCATCGTAACGCAGGCCGGTAGCATAACCCACCCGGAACTGAGATTGAGCTGCTTTGGGAATATCTACCAGGAATACTTTGGTCTTATCTACGTTAGAGGCCAGACCTTTTAAATCCGGCATATTGATTTTTTTCTTTGGCAGTTTATTGAGAAAGGCCAGTTTGGGAAGGATCTCCTGTTGTTTG
>CAZLRY010000222.1:0-5778 GCA_964561675.1 uncultured Chitinophaga sp. | reverse complement strand
GATTTCAATAACGAGTTTTCTATCAAGACATACGAGGTCTGTAATATAACTTCCAATAATGTGTTGTCTTCTGAATTTGAAACCGGATAATTTTTTTGACTTAACCTGTTCCCAAAGGACAGTTTCTGCTTCGGTTGGGGTTGACCTGTTGGTTTCAGCAAATTCTTTAACTATTCTGTAAGTGCCGGGGTCAGCCCACATATAGCCGGGTGTTCCCTCCCCTTCCCTTTGGGAAGGGGCTTTAGCCGGGTCTTCGTTTATCGGACTGGTACTTGGGGATGGGCCGTACTGCTCGGGCTTTACAAAGTCAGCTAAGGAATAGGAGGGTTGCCCCACCGCTTTCTTCAGTTGCTGCCGCAGCATTTCCAGTTTTACTTCTCCTTTATCTGTCTGAAGAGTAATGGTATCGGCATTATTGCTTTTTGCCGGCCAGAAACCGATCACGCCATCCGCGGTAAACCAATTCTCATCAATCACCTGTTTCAGCAATTTCTGCGCATCCACATAAAGCCGGTTGGCTTCGGTACCGAAAATCTTATCCGATAACACTTCCGGGAAGTGTCCCGGCATTTCCCAGGCAATAAAGAATGGACCCCAGTCGATATACCGGGCAATGGTGGCCAGGTCATACCCTTTGAAAACTTTCACTCCGTCTGTCGCCGGTCGTACCGGTGTATAGTTTTTCCAGTCAAAATATTCCTTGGTAATGACCGCTTCGGAGTAAGCGATCAGCTCCTTTTTATTTTTATTCAGGAACTGATGGCGCAGCGCTTCATATTCCTCCTGTGTTTTTTGTAACAGCACATCCTTTTCCTTGCTCAGCAGCGTGCTGACGGCCGTTACGCTTCTCGATGCATCGAGAATATGTAACACCCCGTTGTCGTATTGCGGGGCAATCTTTACGGCCGTATGCATCCTGGAGGTGGTTGCACCACCGATCAGCAGGGGTTGTGTCATCTTGCGGCGTTTCATTTCATGGGCCACATGCACCATCTCATCCAGGGAAGGCGTGATCAGTCCGCTCAGCCCGATAATATCTGCTTTCTCCCGTTCAGCTGTATCCAGGATCTTATCAGCAGGTACCATTACGCCAAGATCGACAATGTCATACCCATTGCAACCGAGTACCACGCCCACAATATTCTTACCGATATCATGCACATCGCCCTTCACTGTAGCCAGCAGTACTTTGGGTACATTGCCCTGGGCGGCATTGGGATTATTTTTCTTTTCTTCTTCAATAAAAGGAGTCAGCCAGGCCACACTTTTTTTCATCACACGGGCGCTTTTTACCACCTGGGGCAGGAACATTTTACCGGCACCAAACAAATCGCCCACCACATTCATACCCGCCATCAGCGGTCCTTCGATTACTTCCAGCGGCCGGGGGTATTTCAGCCGGGCTTCTTCGGTATCAATGTCGATATAGTCTGTGATACCATTCACCAGCGCATGCTTGAGTCGTTCTTCAACTGTATTATTCCGCCAGGCTTCGTCTTTTACTTCCACTTTTCCCTTGGCTTTTACCGTTTCGGCAAAACTGATCAGCTTCTCTGTGGCTTCGTTGTTGTCATTATGGTGATTCAGGATCACATCTTCGCAAAGCTGCCGGAGCTGTGGTTCGATTTCATCATACACCACCAGCTGTCCTGCATTCACAATACCCATATCCATACCGGCCCGGATGGCATGCAGCAGGAATATGCTGTGCATGGCTTCGCGGACATGGTCATTGCCCCGGAAGGAGAAGGAAAGATTGCTGACACCGCCACTCACCTTGGTCAGGGGCATGAGTGCTTTGATTTCCCGGGTGGCTTCAATAAAGTCTACACCGTAATTGTTATGTTCCTCCATGCCGGTGGCGATGGCGAATATATTGGGGTCAAATATGATATCCTGCGGATCAAAGCCTACCTGTTTGGTAAGGATGTTATAGGCCCGGTGGCAGATCTCCACTTTGCGGGCCTTGGTATCGGCCTGTCCTTTTTCATCAAAGGCCATGACGATCACAGCCGCGCCATAACTCTGGCAGATGATGGCTTGTTCAATAAACTTCGCTTCTCCTTCTTTCATGGAGATCGAGTTAACGATACATTTTCCCTGCACACATTTCAGTCCCGCTTCAATGATCTCAAACTTGGAACTGTCGATCATGATCGGAATCTTGGCGATATCCGGTTCGCTCTGCAACAGGTTGAGGAAGGTGGTCATGGCCAGTACCCCGTCGAGCAGGGCATCATCCATGTTTACATCCAGTACCTGGGCCCCGCTTTCCACCTGCTGGCGGGCCACGCTGAGGGCTTCTTCGTATTTGTTTTCCCGGATCAGCCGGGCGAATTTTTTAGAACCGGTAACATTGGTACGTTCACCGATATTGACAAAATTTGTCTCAGGACGTACGACAAGGGGTTCGAGTCCGGCTAATCTCAGGTAGGGTTTAATAACAGTGGTGGATTGCATCTATGAGTTCTTTTTTACAAATAACTTCCGGAGCATGGAAAAGTTATTTACAACGAGTATAAGGATGGAGAGCAGTATCAGGTATTGAGGTGTCGTCATGCTAAAGAGGTTTCCACCACAGGCAGTACCCGTGGCTTAATGGTTTTTACATGTTCGGCAATATGTTTGATATGGTCAGGGGTGGTGCCACAGCAGCCGCCTACTATATTCACAAATCCTTCTTTGGCCCATTCTTCCAGGTAATGGCCGGTATCTGCCGGGTTTTCATCATATTCTCCCATGGTATTGGGTAAACCGGCATTGGGATAGGCGGATACAAAACAACCGGCGATCTGGGAAAGCTCTTCAATATGCGGCCGCATTTCCTTTGCACCCAGTGCGCAGTTCAGGCCCACACTCAGAGGTTTAGCGTGCATTACCGATGTATAGAAGGCTTCAAGGGTTTGTCCGCTGAGCGTACGTCCGGAAGCATCGGTGATCGTTCCGCTGATCATTACCGGCAGTTGTTGGTGCTCCGGATGTTCACGGAAATATTTTTTGATGGCGTAAATCGCGCCTTTGGCATTCAGGGTGTCAAAAATGGTTTCTACCAATAAGAGATCAACTCCACCATCCACCAGTCCTTTTACCTGTTCGTAATAGGCGTTGACAACTTCATCAAAAGTAACGGCCCGGAATCCTGGATTATTTACATCGGGGGAAAGGGAGAGGGTTTTATTCAAGGGTCCGATAGCACCAGCCACCCATTTTTCACCGGGAGCGGCTTCGGGATGCGCTGCATAATATTCGTCGATGGCTTTACGGGCACATCGGGCTGCGGCCACGTTCAGTTCGTAAGCCAGGGATTGCATGTCATAATCAGCCATAGCAATCACGGTACTGCTGAACGTGTTGGTTTCTATAATATCGGCTCCGGCTTCCAGGTATTCTTTGTGAATACCGGTAATGATATCCGGCCGGGTCAGATTCAACAGGTCATTGTTTCCTTTAACATCACTGGGCCAGTCGTTGAACCGTTCGCCCCGGTAATCCGCTTCAGTCAGTTTATGCCGCTGGATCATGGTCCCCATCGCGCCATCAATGACCAATATGCGTTCTTGTAAACAATCATGGATTGTCTTCATGCTTAATGGTTTATGAACTATAAACGTTGGGAAACTCTGGTGGGGGTTCCGTACCGTTTATTAGTTCTGTTTTTTTCCCGGGATCCGGGGCAGGCCGAACAATAAACAAATCCGCCTGAATGATATGCAAAATTACATTTAATAAGTTTAATAAACAAGTAGGGGGAAGCACAGCTTCTTTTCTTTATAAAGTCCTGTTTTTAAACAGATTAATGGCTCATGTATTTTTCGACCGGCAGGCGGTTCTGAAGGCTGCGGGCCAGGGTCATTTCATCCGCATATTCCAGTTCCCCGCCAAAGGCGATACCCCGGGCAATGGTCGTGATGCGTATGGCCGATGCCTGCAGTTTTTTCTGGATATAATAGATGGTGGTATCCCCCTGGATATTGGGGTTCAGGGCAAAGATCAGTTCTTCCGTTTTTTCCTTTTGTACCCGGTTTACCAGGGAGTCAATATTCAGCTGATCGGGGCCTACTCCATCCAGCGGGGAGATCACCCCGCCCAGTATATGATATATGCCATTGTATTGCTGGGTACTTTCGATGGCAATCACATCACGGATACTCTCCACCACACAAATGATCTCCTGCTTCCGGGCTGAATTGGCGCAGATAGAACAGATATCAGCATCGGCCACATTAAAACAACGCTGACAGAATTTTATTTCCGAACGCATCCGGCTCATTACTTCACTGAACTGATTCACTTCCTTGCTGTCCTGCTTCAACAGGTGAAGCACCAGCCGCAGCGCGGTTTTCTTACCAATACCGGGTAGTTTGGCAAACTCATTGACCGCGTTCTCCAATAAGGAAGAGGAAAATTGCATGGCGCAAAGATAGTCGGGTGGGGTGAAAGTTGTGACCTACTGCACATCAATATCATACTCATTCGTCCAGTTTGGCTTAATGGTAATCTTGCGTCCGATCAGGGTTACTTTTTCGGGCTGGCGGCGGGTACCGAAGAACTGGCCCGGATCCCAACTGCCGTTCTTATTGGCATCAAACAAAATACGGACCTCATAATCGCCAGGGTTAAATATGGCCAGGTTAAATTCAGTTTCGTTCAGTGGGAAGGAACTGACAATGCCTTGTCCATTGACCAACTGTACAACCGGGTTTTTTTCCAGTTCCAGTTTGCGGAACCGGATCTTCAATGTACCGTAATCCGTTTTTTTCTTAGTTATAAAACTGATCGTATCGGTCTTAAATAATTTCCGGCCGCTGCTGTCTTCCGCAAATTCTTTATCCAGGATCAGGTTATACAACGTGTTTTCTTTCCAGGTCGTACGCAGGGTGATAGTGCGGGCCAGGCTATCAGTCAGCATGGATAGTTCTGTCACCGGCTGGTAAGTGCTGTCGGTATATAAACGAAGTCCCGTGCTGTCAAATTTTTTAAGGGGTGTTTCAAAATTCAGGATCAGGTCGCTTAGCAGATCCTGTTGGTTATTCGTGATATTGGCCTGGAATTTCAGCCGCTTTTCAGTCGCTGTGCCCGGCTTGGGTTTGCCGCCGGGTGCCCCGAAATCATCGGTCGCGGCCACCTGTTTTTCTTTTATTGCATAGGCAAAAAGGGAGACGGGCTCATTTTTCAGTTGCATAGTAACCGCTGAATCGGAAAAGGCAAAAGCCTGCTTTTCGTTCATATACCGGCGCATGCCACCTTCGTCTTTCAGGGCATAGATATAAAAGGTTTTGGCCGGCAGGTTTTTAAAATGAAAGTTTCCTTTTCCATCCAGCCGGGCGATGTACTTAGGTTTCTCTTTTACCACGGCAGAATCATCTTTATTGGTGTAGAGCAAGACGATCATCGTACTGTCCGGCTTGGCCGTTTCCGCCATGAGTACATTGCCTTTCAGTTCCAGGGAATCGATATAGGCACCGGTGGAAAAGGTAAACCTGAAATCCTTAATGATATTCCCTTCGGTGATATCTTTTAATGCCTTGCCAAAGTCAAGGGTATAGGTGGTGTTGGCTTCCAGTGAATCTTTGAGTTTCACGGTAACTTCCCGTAGCTTAAAGTCCACTACCGGATTGATCTTTGCCATGGGGGATACCAGCAGATTGCCCTGGATATCCTGCACATCCATAAATTCATCAAACGTGAAGACGATTTTGTTGCCGGTGAAGTTGACGGATGAATCGCCGGGATTGGATTTTAATAATACCGGGGGAATCGTATCTCTCGGACCTCCTT
>CAZLRY010000221.1:0-5788 GCA_964561675.1 uncultured Chitinophaga sp. | reverse complement strand
ACCGCCTTTGTACTTCAAAAGGGTAAGTTGCTCCGTCTCGAGTTTGACGGCAACTACAGGTCATTGTCTCAGAATCTTTACTAAACCTTTTATACCCGTAAGAATACATTTCTTACGGGTATTTTTATGCCCTTACCTGACTGCGGCTATTCAAAAACCGGTGCGCTGCCTGTTTCTCCTTTACCAGATATATTTTCTTACCCCCAAATGTGTGAATAGTCTAACAATTCTGTGATTTGTATAACAGCTCCCCTTACCCGTCAACCCATCTTTGCATCATACGCATAAGCGGCAGTTTTGACTGATCTAAATCCAGAATGACTTTTGAAAGAACTTGAAGATTATAGCTGGTTTCCCTCCTTGTTAAGAAAATTTCAAACGGAATTCATCGGTTTTGTTGTTACCCGGTTCAATGTATATGACGGGTTTTTAAAACACCTTACCCGCTTATCATTGCCCGCGCAGCCCCTCACCGATCTTTGTTCCGGCAGCGGGGAACCCGCCATCCATATTTTCAATAAAACCCGCTGTTTCACCCATCTTTTCCTGAGTGATAAATATCCCGCGAGGCAGGTCATTAAATCGGGAGAGGATTCCTATGCGATGGCGCGGAAAGATGTCCTTGAAATGGAATTCATTCCCGGGTCCTGCTATTCCATGTTCAACGCGTTCCATCATTTCAGCGATGAAGAAAAATTGAAGATTGTGCGGAAACTGCATCATTCCGGTTCCACCGCTTTTGTGGTTGAAATTCTCGAGCCGGATGTAATCTGCTTGTTGAAAGTACTCTTCACCACCACCATTGGTTGCCTGCTATTGTCCCCGTTTATACGGCCTTTCTCCCTCCGGCGCCTTTTTTTCACCTATCTGCTGCCTGTCAATATCCTTACTATCACGTATGATGGTCTCGTATCGGTGCTGAAATCCAGAACGACCAGGCATTACCGGGAATTATTAGCGGACCAGGGGGACGGCATTGAAATCATCCGTTTAAAAAATGGTCTGTCTCCGATTATCGTCATACAGATTCATGCAGTGAAATGAAAGCGCTCCTGACGATCTGGAAATTCAGCCGTCCCCATACCATTATTGGAAGCGTGATCAGTATTATCACGTTGTATTTTATCGTGTGCGACAAAAAGGAGATCCAGTGTCTTTCCTACCTGATACCGGCCCTGATTATCGGGATCACCTGCAATATTTTCATCGTAGGCCTCAATCAGATAGCCGATATCAATCTGGATAAAATCAACAAACCTTATCTGCCTCTCCCGTCGGGTACATTAAGTCCGACCCAAGCCTGGCTGATTGTAAGCATTGCTTTATCAATCAGTCTTGGATTGGCTTTATTCATCACGCCCTATCTTTTTGGCATTATTGCATTAGCTGCTGCGATTGGCTGGGCCTACTCCATGCCCCCTTTCTATTTAAAGAAACATCACCTGACCGCCGCTTTGTCCATTTCAACGGTGCGTGGCCTCCTGCTCAACGCGGGGGGATTTATGGTATTTAATTACCTGGTGAATGACACATTGGTGATGCCGGAAAACGTTAAGATTCTTACGGTGTTCATCATTGTCTTCAGCATTGCTATTTCCTGGTTTAAGGATCTGCCGGATATGGAAGGGGATGCGAGATACAACATTCAGACGCTTGCCATCCTGTATTCGCCCAAAATGGTACTGATCAGCGGCCATCTGCTGGTAGGAATGGCTTACCTGTTTACCATTTACATGAACTATGCTGAATACAAAGCTTCAGCAACGCCCTCCCATCAAACCACAATACTTCTTTCCGGTCATTTGCTGCTGCTTGGACTTTTTGTCTTCAATGCGGTTTCCATAAAATCAACCCGGCATTTCTCTTTCAAAATATTTTACAAGCGCTTCTGGTGGTTCTTTTTTGCCGAATACCTGCTGTACCTGCTGGCGTATGCGATCAGTTAATCCGCCGGGCGTGAACCGGTCCATTGTTGATTAAAACGGGTATTCACCATCATAATTTCCAGTCTACAAATTTTAATGATACATTAGTACTGCGAACCTTCCGCAGTAACCCTTTACATGAAATTGATTTCAATAAATGACCAATAACAATAACAATATCATACTGACCCGGACAGTAAAAGATGATCTGGAAAGACTTTTTCAGTTTCAGCTTGACCCGGAAGCAATTTATTTAGCCGCTTTTACCCCTAAAAATCCTCATGACAGGGCGGCTTATATTGAAAAGTATACAAAGTTTCTAGGCGACCCAACGATCCATATGCAGACTATCCATGTGAACGACCGGATCGTTGGAAGTATCGCCCGATTTTATATTGAAGAGGATGCGGAAATCACTTATTGGATTGACCGGCCATACTGGGGTCAGGGCATTGCCAGCTCGGCACTAACCTGTTTTCTAAAAATGGAACCCACCCGACCGTTGTTTGGAAGGACGGCTTTTGATAATATTGGTTCACAACGGGTACTGGAAAAATGCGGCTTTGTCCGGACAGGTGAGGACAAGGGATTTGCAAATGCCCGTCAGGCTGAAATCGAAGAGTTTATTTACAGGCTAGAAGAGTAAGTGCCTGCCCCATCATTTGTTTGAATTACCCCGGACGAAGCGAAGCCATTAACAATACTAAAAAAGATACCACCCGGCTGTTGCAGGCGGGTGCCTGGCAACAGGGGTGGTATCCTGTAAAAAAATCCGGGGCGGTTCCCGTTAATGAGTAAATATCTTTTGGGTATTGCGGTAGCCGGCAACCGGTTTGTACCAGTCGAGGAACTGCAGTCCGCCAGACACACCCCATTGGTAAAATTTCGTATAGGTATCCGTTATAATTGTTTTCTCCACTGAATAATCAAAAGGGCCTGCCACATCGATGGCAAAGGGCAGATTTTTAGCCGTTACATAATAGCGGCCGATGGCGGGATTGCTGTTATCATGCATGGTTCCCAGGAGCGAACGGTTGGCCAGATCGGTGGGAGGGAAATTGATCAGATGCACTTCATTAGCCCTGTTCTTATTGGTAAAGATAAAAGCATTGTATGGCGGCAATCCCAGGATGGTGGTATTCACCGGTGTGGTAAGGGTGATCACTACATTCAGTGTTTTCGGCTGTACATAAGGTGCCCCGGCGGTGGTATTGACCCCTATTCCGCCACCCGGCCAGGGAAGCTGGGTAAAAGCGTCTTCATATACAATGATGGTGGCTTTTGACTGGCCGGCTTCAGTACCATTGGCGTTGCGGGTGATCAGGCTTCCGCGGATATCCGTTCCCGTTACACTGGCGACCAGTGAGGGATCAATGGGTAGCTGGAAGCCAAAGCCGTTGTGATAACTGGCCCCGATGGCCTTAGTGGTGATAGTGGCCCTGATCTGTGTGACCTGGTTCTGTGCATTGGTGATCGTATTGAAATTATAATCGATGACCATGTCATTGAAATCATAATCCCCTTTAGAAGGCCATTGGTCTTCGAATGCCAGGGTTCCTACCGCATTCTGGGAGGGAAAGTAATTGTCAAATGCCCTGTTGGGGTCGGTGGGATAATCATCAAAATTGTCAGTCACCCCGTCGTTATCGTCATCGATAGAGGTATAAGCAGGCAGCGGGACATTATTTACCACGATCGCCTGCACCGGATCAGCGGATACATAGAAAATCGCGTCATTAAAATCATTATCACAACTGGTGGTGCCCCGGTTCAGGTCTTCAAAGGACAGAAGAAATTTACCCCGGTTTACATCATTCAGCATGATGCAATGTTTCTTCAGACTTACGGTTGCTTCTGGATTCAGTTCTGTGTTGGAATAAAACACGCCGGCACCGGCTGTAATAGCCGAGCCGCTAAATCCGTTTGAAATCAAGGCCCAGCCTACGGCTGTTCCTGGTTGAAACAAACCAATATTTACTTTATTTCCGGAAACGAGACCGCCTCCGCTGTTTACATACGAGGTATTGGGGAAGATAGCATAGAGGGTATCCACCTCTGAAGCGGTAGCAGGCGGATCATTCACGTCATACTTATAATAACAAAGGACATTCTTGTTTCCTGCCCCTTCATGTACGAATGTGACCCATACGTTGGAAAGTTCCAGGAACTCCAGGTTGGCCTGATTGGATTGCGTCAGGTAGTCGGGGTGGAAAGTCGGAACGGGCTTATATTCCGGCAAAGCGGTATTGATATCGGCCAGGAAAGAAGCATCAACCACATCATTGGGTAAGCTGAGCACAGAAGGCACGCCCTGTGCATTAAACGAACTGAGTGGTTTTACAAAAGGAATGGCTTCCATCCTTGCCGTATTCATTTCAGGTTGGAGGATTTCAGGATAGGCGCCTCTTCCGAAGAGTAAGGGATTCTTTCCACCAAGTACACAATGCAGTTTATTATCTGCAATCGCCCGTTTCTGGAGTTGTACAAATCCGATCGCCGGGGTTTCCACGACCAGGGAATCCATATAAGACGGCAGTTTCAGTTTCGCAGTATAAATGCCGGTACGGCCGGTAAAACAACTGGCGATCAGCTTTCCGCCATTCTCCGGATAATCGGTAAAAAGATTCACCCGGATATTTGGAACCACCTGATCCGCATTATCAAGGGTACTGATGCTTACATCAATTGTCTTATCCGTTCTAAAGGTAAATCCTGGATCAATCTTCATATTTTCGACTGTCTGTTGATCTGGCGGCAGTTGATTCTGGCCGGAGAGATCTCTTTTGACACAGGAGTTCAGTGAAAACAAGGCTAAAACGAGTACAGGGAGGAAAGTCTTCATTCGACAACAATTTATTAGTTGCCCTTACTATTAAATTTTGTACCAAAAATTAATTTATTGATTATCAACAATTTAATAATTCTATTTGTTCAATTTAATTCCATTTTTTAGAATTATTCCATTTACTGGAATTTAATTTTTTCATTTTGAAGCATTTTGTCTTCTTCCTTTTGCTCCAGGCTGGTTGTACTTCTGTTACCAGTAAACAGCATTTCTATTCTTATACCCGGAGTGGAGACCTGTGGCGTTTGCCTTTAGCTGAACCCTATGAACTGATCTCGCCCACTAATACTCCGGATGCCTGGTTCCTGATCCTGAAGCCTCATCCGAATCTTCATCCTGATTATGTGAATTCCGGAGATGAGTTTCAACTCAGCTCCATTGACAGTGCAGGGCTATTGAAAACAGTTATTGTACTACACAGTACGAATGTATACTGGCCCCGCTTATCCGGATCGTATCAGAGTACCCTGATCCTCGATACCACTACTCATAAAGTCTGGCTGTATCCTGATCAGCAGGGAGAAAAAATCCGCAGCCGGCTCATAGCGTTGAACGTACCGGAGATCCGGCTTTCCCCGATTGAACCAATAGTCAGCGTGTTTCAGGACAGTCTGAAATTACCGGATGGGTGGAGACGATAACCGGGTTGAAAAATATTTAAATAGTAAGAAAACCCGGTTTCGTAACTTTCGCAGTGTACAACCAGATTTTTATGCGCCTTCTCATTTCCATTGTAATCATCAGCTGCCTGAATTCCCTTTCTACCGCTGCCCATCACAGCCCATGACAGCCCCGGTGAGCCGACCGATTAAAATTTTCGTAATTTAAACGGGTAAAAACAGTCGCTCTTCCGGTATTGTGTAATTGTTCCGGATATACCGGAACTAAAAAATAAAATGAATTTTCCCCAAGACCGTCTCATATTCAAACGACTGATCACACCGGTGATGGTATGGTTTTGTTTGCATTGTACTGCCCCGGCCTTTTCCCAATGCGGATACGGACAATCGCCGGACCT
>CAZLRY010000220.1:0-5795 GCA_964561675.1 uncultured Chitinophaga sp. | reverse complement strand
CCGATGCCGTCGTCGCCGATCTCGACGAGGATATGTTTGTCATCGGTCTTGTATATGCTGGCCGTAATATTGCCGTTCTGTTTGCCGTATTTGATCGAATTCTCCACGAGGTTGATCAGCACCTGTCTTATTTTTTCCTTGTCAGCAAATACGGTGAGCGGAGACTCGCAGCCTTTTTTGATAGAACAACTGATCTGTTGCTTTTCGGCTTTGCCGGACAGACTCTCATATACATCCCTGATGAGATCCTGAATCACAAAATTCTGTTTGTACAATACCAGTTCGCCCCGCTCCAGCTTGGAGATCTCATCCAGATCGGTCAGCAGATGCGTAAGACGGTCTACATTCTTGGATGTCTTTTCAAGAAAACGTTTATTGACCTCCGGGTTGGTCATTGCACCTGAAAGTAATGTGTCTACATATCCCTGAATCGCAAATACCGGGGTCTTGAATTCATGGGAGAGATTCTGAAGGAATTCTTTCCGGAACTGTTCGTTGCTTCGCAACAGTTCCAGCTCTTCTTCATTTTTGGTCGCCCAGGCTTCCACATCTTCCCGCACATCATCAATACTTTTTTTGGGCAACACGTATTTGTAGTAGGTTTCTTCCCGTTTGGTAGCCTTTGTCTTATAGATGAATTTGTAAATGAGTTTGATTTTGCGGTAAATAAAACGTTCCAGCATAAAATAAATCAGCAAATACCCGCCAAAAAACAAGATCAACAGCGAACTCAGCGCCCACCAGATATCCCTTTCCACGACGAATACGAGTATGCTCTCCGGGATAGCCAGCACCAGGGCAGTAAAGGCAGCGATTTGTTTGGGGGAACTGTTTTTTGCACTGAACATGATACAAAAGTACGAAGTACGAGGTACGAAGTACGGGTTTGCTAAAGTAGAAAAAGGTCTTTTTTTAAAGGCTGGCGTATAGTGTTCTTTGAATCTATAGTTAGCTATCGAACTTTAAGTTTCGTACCTCGTACCTCGTACTTCGTACTTAAAACTATTGCTCCGGGATAAAACTCAAAGCTCAAATTTGTAACCAACGCCCTTTACTGTTGTAATGCAGTCTACCCCCAGCTTCTGCCTGATCTTCCGGATATGCACATCAATCGTGCGGTCGCCGACAATCACG
Source organism: uncultured Chitinophaga sp. (assembly GCA_964561675.1). Lineage (GTDB taxonomy): Bacteria > Bacteroidota > Bacteroidia > Chitinophagales > Chitinophagaceae > JJ008. The sequence continues at coordinate 4,661 of CAZLRY010000220.1, read as the reverse complement.
TCGTTGCCCCATACGGTATTCAGGATTTCGTTGCGGAGAAAGACCCTGCCTGGTTTGAGGGCCAGCAGGTATAACAGTTCAAATTCTTTTTTTGCCAGGATGATCTCCTGTTCCTCCACTTTTACAATAAACCGCTCCGGGTCAACTGTCATATTGCCGATATTCAGCACCCGGACCTCGGTCTTGTTGAGCCGGCGGAAAAGGGCATTGACCCGGCTGATAAATACTTTGGGACTGATCGGCTTACTCACATAATCGTCCGCCCCGGTCTCCAGTCCGCGGATCTGGGTACCTTCGTCATTCACAGCCGTGAGGAAGATAATCAGGGTTTCTTTAAATGCCGCCTGGGCGCGGAGCAGTTCGCAGACCTCCACCCCGGTTTTTTTGGGCATCATCACATCCAGCACCACGAGGTCTGGACTATGCCGCCGGGCTTTTTCCAGGGCCTCATCTCCGTCTTTGGCAGTAATTACCTCATATCCTTCATTCGTCAGGTTATACTTGAGGATCTCGAGAATGTCCGGTTCGTCATCCGCAATCAATACTTTCCGGGCGTTGGATTCCATGGTGGGAAATTGTTTGCGCAAACCTAAAGTTTAATTGCTTTGCCCGGAAATTAAACCGGCCTGCTTTACACAGACTTAATGATAAGTTAATACCACTTAAACATCTTTTTTTTCATTTAACAGGCCCCTGCCTTCCATTTTTGGCTTTAAATCGTCACTATTCATTACAAATCAGGCATGAATCTTTCCCTCAGGCTTAGTAACTTTACTTTTCGATTCTATGATTAAAATCAGCAGATACATTCTATTTTCCGGACTCTTACTGGTCTTTACCTGTGCAACAGCTCAGGGCTTTGCCGGCTTCGACTCTCTTTCCATTCCGGCCGGGTATAAGCCGGAGTTCCGGAGACAGCTGAATCATGATGGTATTGATGGCGAACAAAAAACCATAAGGGACGGGGATGGACGGGAAGATAATCTGTTTACCCCCAGCGATAAGGAAGAAATTAACCAATTGCTGACCCGCTCCCTGGTCCGTAAGACTGACTGGTTACAGTACCAGATCGAAACCGACTCCACCCTGGATCACCGCTTGAAAGTGTTTTACCTCTCCGGACTGGAGAACCTGTTGAAATATTTCCGGCAAAACTGGAAACAGACCGGCGACCGGAATGTCAATCCACTGAATTTTTCCCTGATTCTTGATGCATACGAAAACTGTATGAAAACCGAGCGGCAGGGACAGTCCATTGAATATATCATTTACGGTCTGCCATATGATGTAGGGACCAACCTGCTCAATGCAAATATTTTTGATAAAAATGCCGGTTACCAGCCTGCCCGCAACCGGTTGGTGTTGAAACTATACCAACTGCACCCGGACCGGGTCTTTCCTATATTACAGCAATATCCTGATGTACCTTTTGCAGACAGCCTGCTCCGGGCCCTGGATAAACGGAAATTTGCCCGCCAGTTTTATGATTACGCCGCTGCGGCCAACAGATTGGGCGTACTGATCCGCAATATCCAGGATGATATTTTTATCAAAACTATTTCCACTATGGCCCAGAGCCGCAGCGGTCAGCAATACTTTCCCTTCCTCGATAATATTGTCAGCGGTCGTATGACCCTGCGCGAAATTGATGCGGCAAAGGATGACTCGTTACTTTATTTCCGTTTACTGGTAAAAACACAACAGGACTATATCGCCCGGGCCATCAATAAAGACACGGCCTTTGAATTCAAAGCCCTGTCACGCCGGCTGGAAGACAAAGCCAAAGCTGATTTTGTAAATGTCATCAACGGGCTGCACAATGAACGTAACCTGGATATCCGGTTCAAAAGTATCCAGCAGATGAACGCCCAGGAACTCTATTACCTGGCCGTTTCTTCCGATGGATCAATTTATACCTCCAGTTTTGTAAAAGGCGTTTTTCCACTGATGATGAAGCAGAGCAATAACCGCGGGGATTCGTTGCTGATGCTGGTAAACTTTGACAAATACCGGAAGTTTATCAAGATGTCGGCCGGTTTCAATACCCTCGACCAGTTTCTCGCTTCATTTCCAAAAGCTTTAGCTGAAGGGGAGGAAGACCCGGCTAATACCCTGATGCGGGCCTTTGTAAACCGGTTGGAACAATCAGATGGGCTGGAAGACGGGGTGGATGTGGCCGATTCGTATGCCAGTATTACGGAGACTCTAAAACCAGTTGCCGACCGGATGCTGCTGAATATCCAGGATAATTATGAACGTAACCTGGGTACCGGCAATCCCAAAGGCATCGCCATTTATAATATTCTTGGCAAACTTTTTCTCAGTGCGGATTCGACCCGGAATATTGACCTGACCAAAGAGTTGGGTATCCCCCCGGTATATGAAGTGCCGTTTACCACACTTAACGGCGATAGCAACCGGGTAGTCGTACAGTTATTTATCTATGGCGATAAAGACGGGATCGGCGTGTTTCCCGGACTGATCAGCATGTTCAATAACCCCAACTGGAAAATCGACCAGAGCAATAAACAATGGGTGACCGTATCTTCCGCTAAAGGCAAACCGGTCTCCTTGTTTATGAACCGACCCCTGCCGGAAGAGACCAACGAAGATGCGAAAGCACAGGAAGCCTTATGCAAATACCTGGAAGAGAAAAACCTGGTACCAACGGTAACCATTAACCGCGGGCACAGTTATAATGCGCCGTATACTATTGACCAGATGTCCACCGCTTCCAAGATCGTATTCATGGGATCCTGCGGCGGTTACCGGATGATCCACGATATCCTGCAAAAAGCACCGGATGCACATATCATCGGCACCAAACAGATCGCAGACGCCCCGGTGAATAATCCTTTCCTACGGTTGATCATGGAAAAACTCCGGACCGGCAACGATATCAAATGGATTCCTTTCTGGGAGGAACTGGATAAAATAGTAACGGATAAGATATTCGAAGACTACGTACCGCCGCACAAAAACCTGGGTGCCTTGTTCATCAAAGCCTATACAAAAGCCATGGGACCGGAAGCCATCAATCAATAAACGGTAACGGGTTCTGTCTGCTTCTGGTTAAATTTGCGTTTTACAACACATTATTTTGGCTGAACCAAAGAAAACATTCTTCGACTTTGCATTGCTGAAACGGGTATTCCGTTATGCAGCACCCTATAAACGGCAGTTTTACCTTTCCGTGATACTGGCCATCCTGCTGGCCCTGATCACCCCGGTGCGACCCCTGCTGATCAAAGTGACGGTGAATGAGTATATCAGCAATGAAATGGCCGCCATGCTCATCAATATCACCCTGATCCAGATCGGACTCATCCTGGTGGAAACGGCCATGCGCTTCCTTTTTTCTTATACAACGGCCCTGTTGGGTCAATCCGTGGTAAAAGATATGCGGGTGGCCACCTATAAAAAGATCATGCACCTCAACCTGTCGCAGTTTGATAAAACCCCGATTGGTACCCTCACTACACGGACCATCAATGATATTGAATCCATCAATGATATCTTCTCGGACGGGCTGGTGCCCATTATCGCGGATCTGTTGTCCATAGCCTGTGTGCTGACGTATATGTTTATCAGCGACTGGCAACTCACGCTGATCGCCCTGATCCCTTTCCCGATCATGATCATCGGGACTTATTATTTCAAAGAAAGTATCAACCGGTCTTTTCATAAAGTGCGGAACGCAGTCGCTGCCTTAAATGCTTTTGTACAGGAACACCTCACCGGTATGGCCGTGGTACAGGCATTTGCATCGGAAGAACGGGAGATGGACAAATTCAAAAAGATCAACCGCGATCACCGGGATGCCAATATCAAAGCCATTTTTGCTTATTCGGTGTTCTTTCCGCTGGTGGAGATTGTACTGGCGCTCTCCATCGGGTTAGTGGTCTGGTGGACTTCCAAAGAAGCACTCCACCTGCAGGTAAGCCAACAGGGTACGGTGATTTCATTTATTCTCTGTCTGAATTTATTATTCAGACCGCTTCGGATGATTGCGGATAAATTCAATGTACTTCAGATGGGCATTATTGCCAGTGAACGGGTATTCAAAGTGCTGGATAATCCTGACTTTACCCCGGAGAGTCCGGCTGATGCCTTTAAACCGGAAACCGTAAAGGGAAAGATCGAATTTGATAAAGTAGTGTTTGAATATACGCCCGGTGTACCGGTGCTGAAAGAAGTGTCCTTTACCGTCAATCCCGGGGAGACTATTGCTATTGTAGGCCGGACCGGCAGTGGCAAGACTACGATCATCAGTCTGCTGAACCGGCTTTATCATATACAGGGTGGTTCAATTAAAATAGACGGGGTGGATATCGAACAGTTTGACCTGGATGCTTTGCGGAAAAACGTGGGGGTGGTGTTACAGGATGTGTTTCTTTTCTCCGGATCGGTGATGGATAATATCACCCTGCGGAATCCGGAAATCAGCCGCGAGAAAGTAATTGAAGCAGCCAAATTGATAGAAATGCATGATTTTATCATGCGACTTCCGGAAGGCTACGACTACAATGTGATGGAGCGGGGGGCCACTTTATCCCTGGGTCAGCGCCAGTTATTGTCGTTTATCCGCGCCATGCTGTACAATCCGTCCATCCTGATCCTGGATGAAGCCACTTCTTCGGTGGATACCGAAAGTGAGCAGC
>CAZLRY010000219.1:0-5835 GCA_964561675.1 uncultured Chitinophaga sp. | reverse complement strand
TGAGTAAGACGGGATTGAATAATGCGGGCCGTGGTGGTGGAATGCGGGTGATAGCACGGTAAGATATTTTTCTTGCGAATCTGTTTAAAAGGAAGCGGCCATGGAAATGATCACCCCTGCATTTTTCCGGCTGAATTGAGTGCCTTTGGTGAATACAGGCACCCGGCTATTATAGCTTTTCCCTTCGATCCGCAGCAGGATATTTTTATCAGGGGTAAAGTCCAGGTTGAATGAAAAACCGCCCGCGCGGAATCCTGTATTGTTTTGCAAGGGGATAATCACTCCGTTCCGGTCGTCATAATATTCTGTTCGGGCAGCGACACTCCATTGCGGATGAATGGAATATTTTATGATTCCAACCGGTGAATACCAGTAATTGAAACCACCCTGATTCCCTGGTTTATCTTCACGTCCCAGGTCAAAGCCCAGGGTCAGTCCCCATTTATCCGAAAGGCTGATGACCCCATACCAGTTATGGAATGCTCTTCGTTGATGACTGCTGTCCGGTTTATCACTGCCAAAAAAGGTACTGTAATTCAGTAAAACCTGATCGGATGGCTTAAACTGAATTTGTGTTCCCCAGCTCATCTTTGTATTACCTGCAACCCGGGTGATGCGTTGCCATCCATTCAATATCAATCCGGTGAAACTCCATTTCCCGTTTTTTCCCGTGTAGGAAAGTTTGGCTCCGCTTTCAAAATAAGGACTGTTTTCAGCCAACAGGCTGCGGGTAAGCGTGGGACAATCCTTACTGATGGCGGATTCAAAACCAATATGCGAAGGAAGAATACCCGCGTCCAGCCAGATATTTTGCTTTTTGCTCAACCGGATTCCGGCATTGGCTTCCAGTATATTTTTCAATACACCGGGTTCTGCACTGTAGTTGGCATTCATGTAGGTGCCGGCTGCAGTGGCCAGGTTTGCCCGGATGTTCTTCCGGTTAATGGAAGCTTTAAGATATCCAAGGTTCAGGTTAAACTCGTTGTGCCTGTGATGGCTGTAAATATAACCAGGCCGGTTTCCATCAGCCGGTCTGTTGAAATCATACTGGTAATAGATTTCTGTATAACCCGTGATATTGAGTTTGCCTGAGGCTGTACTGTCCTGTGCCAATGCGGGGAAAGTAAACAGCAACACTAACTGAATAATGACAATATTTTTCATACAATCAGTTTCCGGTTCTGGTTAATGGGATCTGCCTGGCCGGCTGGTAAACGAGGGGAATATCTTCCACCACCACATCACTTTTATCCAGTCCAAAGGCTTTTTCATCCCGCTGTCCCAGGTTTTTCAGAAAAAAGTAGGAATTTAAAAGTAATCCGTCTTTCAGTGCAAATTCATTTTCCACGGAAAGGAATTTTTCAATCACAATGAATTTGAAATCGGGTTGGGCGTTGTATTTGGTGGAACCATCTGGCCGGATATGCAGGTTGAGTTCTTTTTTAGCGACCAGGTCCTGCACGATATTTTTAAAGTACAATTCTGTTTTTGGCTGTATCCGGAATCCGGCATGTATGGTTACTTTAATCACTTTATCATCGAGGAGTTCCGCAACGTCATAGGTCAGCGTATAGGGGTGTTCGGTCCGGTTGATATGTACAAACCAGTACACATCTGCCCGTTTGGGTTTTTTGGCAAAGATCGAATTGATAATTTTTTCCTCCACCTGGTGGCGATTATTAGCCTTTGTCAGGTAGATCAGGTGAGTGGAAAATTTAGGTACGGCATCATCTTCACTCAGTTCTTTGATGGTTGGGGCAAATTTGCCCAGGTCCACAAAGCGGGTGAAACGGTTATTGATTTTGCGGGCTTTAAACCAGGTATACATCACCAGGAAAATAAAAAGTTCAAAGAAAAGAAACATCCAGCGTTCTTTGATCTTGGCCACATTGGTAATAAAAAAGGCAGACTCTACAATGGTGAACAGCAGCAGAACGCCCACCACGAATAATTTATTCCATCGTAGTTTATAGATCAGGTAGTAACTGAGAAGAATGGTTGTCATCATCATCGTGATCGTAATGGAAAATCCATAGGCCGCTTCCATATGGGTGGAGGTACGGAAATAAAGGATCATCATGACACAGCCGATCCAGAGAATGGTATTCACGCTCGGGATATAGATCTGGCCCTTCAGGTCAGAAGGTTGACGAACGGCCACCCTCGGCCAGAAGTTCATGTTCATCGCTTCGCTGATGAGGGTATAGGACCCACTGATGAGCGCCTGCGAGGCAATGATCGTAGCGGCGGTGGCGATGGCAATACCGGTCAGCAGGAACCACTGCGGCATGATTTCAAAAAAAGGATTCCTGCCGGCCAGCAGCGGATCGCCCTGGTGCATCAGCCAGGCGGCTTGACCGAGATAATTGATCAGGAGACAGATTTTTACAAAGGCCCAGGTGATGCGGATATTCTTTCTGCCGCAATGCCCGAGATCAGAATAAAGCGCTTCGGCACCGGTGGTACAAAGGAACACCGCTCCCAGCAACCAGAATCCACCGGGATAAAGGGCCAGTAATTCATAAGCATACACAGGGTTCAGGGCTTTCAATATTCCGGGATAATGGGAGATCTGTACCACACCTAATGTAAACAACATGGTGAACCAGACCACCATTACTGGTCCGAAGAAGCCACCCACTTTCTGTGTACCGAAACGCTGAAAGAAGAACAGAAGAGAGAGAATGCCAATGACAATGGGAACGGTGGGAAGATTTGGAATAACCGCTTCCAGTCCTTCCACAGCCGATGCCACGGAGATTGGCGGGGTGATGATCCCATCTGCCAGCAGGGTGGTGGCACCCAGGATTGTGGGAATCACCAGTTTTTTTCCATAACGTCTTACGAGGGCGTACAGAGAGAAGATGCCGCCTTCTCCATCATTATCTGCTTTCAGGGTTAGCCAGATATATTTGACGGTAGTTTGCAGTACCAGGGTCCAGAAAATACAGGATACCCCACCCAGCACCAATACCTCGCTGATTTCTTTTTCACCGACAATGGCTTTGAGTACATAGAGCGGGCTGGTGCCGATATCACCGTAAATTATCCCTAAGGCGACGAGCAAAGAGGCCATAGTAATCCTGTTCGAATGTATGCTATTCGTTTTCATCAGTATGATTTGTATAAGTTGATTTAATCTTTCGCCATAAACCGGTATCCCACTCCTGATTCGGTCAGGATATATGCGGGGCGGTTGGGGTCTTTTTCAATTTTTTTCCGGAGTTGGGCAATAAATACCCTCAGGTATTGTGATTGATTGATATAGCCAGGCCCCCATATTTCCCTGAGCAGGTACTGGTGCGTCAGTACTTTTCCTTCCTGTCGGGCAAAAAGACTGATTAGTTTATATTCTGTTGCCGTGAGTTTTATTAATTCACCCCTGAGTTTAACAGTCCGGTCGGCCAGATTAATCAGTAACTCCCCGGCATCCACCACCGGGTCTGCGTCTTCAGCAGCAGCTCCCCGGAGTGCAGAACGTACCCTGGCCAGCAGTTCTCCGGAACGAAAGGGTTTTACGAGGTAATCATTGGCCCCATGATCCAGGGCGCTGATGATATCTTCTTCATCGCTTTGAACTGACAAAATGAGGACAGGTTTCGTATACCACTCACGAAGTTTCATCAGCACATTATGCCCGTTATCATCCGGAAGGTCAAGGTCCAGGATGATCAGATCAGGAGGCTGCGTGGAAGCGAGGCGCAATCCTTCCCGGGCGGTACCCGCTGATTGTGCAATAAACTGATTATTCTCCAGGGTGATTTCAAGGAGTCTCCTGATCTGTACTTCATCGTCAATGACCAGTATAGCGGCGTTATTCATTTTTCAGAGAATTAATGTAGGATACTTCAGCAGGTATTTCTATAGTGAAACGGGCTCCATGTGGAATGTTTTCCAGGGTGATCTTTCCTTTATGTGCTTCCACAAAACCCCTTACGATTGATAGTCCGAGACCCGTACCACCCTTTTTTACATGTTCAAGCCGGTAAAATTTTTCAAAAACACGTTCCGTTTCGCCAGGAGGAAAACCCGGTCCCTGGTCCTCGATGGTCAGGATCAGGGTATTGATTTCTGATTTCATTTCACTGTGTATCTCCGTATCCGGGTTCAGGTAATACACTTTCTCTGCTTTATTTCTTGCCCGTATTATAATATCCGTATGTTGGGGTGTATATAAAGAGGAGTTATAGATCAGATTATACAACACCTGTTCCATCAATCCGTAATCCATTTTATAGAGCGGCAAATTATCTGCTATGGTTATTACCGGTGTATGGTTTACAAGTTGTTGCTCAAGACGGTGAACCACTTCATAAATCAGCTCATTTACATCCACCCAATCCTGCCGCGGGCGCAGGAAGCCAGATTCAATGCGACTCATGCTCAGCAGATTTTCCACCTGCTGATTAAGCCGGAGAGCGGCCACTGAAATATTGATGGCCAACTCTTCCTGGTTTGCCTTATTTACTGAAGCTTCAGGACTCATCAGGTTGTCCGAAGCACTGATGATAGCGGCGATTGGTGTTTTTAACTCATGGGAAAGTGAGTTGAGCAGGGTATTATAGAGTTTTACAGTCCTGGCTTTTTCCTCTTCCTCCCTGGCCTTTTTTTCCACCTGCCTGATCCGGTTGGTGAGCACGGCATTGATCGAGGCAATGATAAAGTACATAGCAAAGAGGAATCCATCTTCAGCGGTACCGATATGAAACGTATACTTCGGTTCGATAAAGAAAAAGTTCCAGATCAGGGCACTCAGGGTAGCGGCTAACAGGACAGGGATAATATCAAACAGCGCCGCCAGCAGAGAAATGCAGAGTAACAGGATAAAAGCAACAACTTTATACCCCAGGTGATGCTGTAGAAAATAACAGGTTGCGGATAGTAGCACAACGGATCCGGTACTGATCAGTATCTGGATGGTTTTGCTGCTGTTGATGAGTTGACGAAACATGTTTGATTTTCTGAAATCAAAGGTAGTTCCGGAGTTATAAGGGAATTATCAAGAAAGGGCTGGGGGGTATAAAGATTTTATAAAGAGTCAACAAACAGAGTCTGTTTACTTCCGCGTCACTTCCTTCAGATAATCCAGACTCAGCTTTTCCGCACGGATCTGCAGCACTATATTATCATCATATAATTTTCTGCGCAGATTTTTATAAATACTGATGGTATTGTCCAGGGCTTTCAGGATCGACTCCCGGTTGTATTGGGCAATGGTGATTTTCAGATTTTCAAGATCGGAAGCACTGAGTTCGGTTTCCACTTTACGAAGTCCCCGGGCATGGCGGTTGTTTTTTACCTGTAATAAAGGAGAGAGCACGGTCGTCCGCAGGAAGGAGAGAAAATCAAAGGCTTCCATTAATTCTCCGCGCCCGATTTTCAGGGCGGCATAATGAATCCAGGTCCAGAACCGGTCTTCGATCCATTGGTAATCCGGTTGTGGCCAGGTTGCCGTGGTAGCATGAATAATTTTGCTGAGTTGTCCGTCCCGCTCGAAGAGCATAACCGGGTTTTCAATACGACCTTTAAATTCATCCGGGGTCAGGAATTTAATATCGACATGTAAGAGCGGGTTGTCATACAGACAAATAAGTACCCTGGGTTCGCCCACATGTTCACCGGTGAACCCTGATACCAGGTCACCAAAGCGGCGGGCGGTTTCCAGCATCTTCTCTTTATTCCCGGCAATTTTATATTTGGTAATAAGGATCAGGTCCAGGTCTGAGTATTCATCTATTTCATCAGTAATCCACGAACCGGCCACAGCCAGTCCGGTTACAGAAGGGTCTTCCTGTACCAGTTTTTTTACACGCTCTGCAAAAACCGCCTGAATGG
>CAZLRY010000218.1:0-5850 GCA_964561675.1 uncultured Chitinophaga sp. | reverse complement strand
ACTTTCCGGAGCTCAGTGATATAACGGATAAAGATCGGACTGAATTTTTCAGCTTCATTCTTTGTCATGTTCAGCCGCTTCTGGATATACTGCTGCATTTTTTCCTGCAGCTTGCCCATGCGCGGATCCGTTTCGTCTTCCTGGGCAAAGCCAGAAAAACTGCCAGCGATCAAAAGGGTTAATATGAGTAAATATTTTTTCATGTTATTCCGCTTAATTCATAAATAAGGTTTCTTCGTCAGTACTGGTTTCGGTTTCAGCGGTTTCATTCAGGAATTGATTCAGTTCGTTTTCAGGAATATCTTTCAGTAAATCCTTTACTTCCTTATTGGTGTCAGTGGCTGCGGTCTCATCCGTACGCAGACCCGCTTCATCAAACTGTTTTACAAATTCAGTCAGCACGGTATCGCTGGTCTTCCTGATTTCCTTCAACATGCTTTTTTCAAACTTCGCCGCCAACGTACCTTCTGTGTTTCCGGTATTATCCTGGCTGAAGTATAAAATACTCAGTAAAGCAACCACTCCGGTTACCACGGCCGCTGCTGCATACCGGAACCATTTACGGTTGTCACCCATGGCTACCACTTTGGCTGGTTGATGCGCTTCCTTAACCGGTGTACTGATCGTATCAAAATACCCGGCAGGCACACTGTAAGGCATTTCTTTTTTCAGTCCGCTCAGCAGGGGAGAGATATTTCCCAGTTCTTCGGATGCTTCCTGTTCACCATACATGGCCACCGAAACGAGGGTGGATTCCATTTCCTCAAAATAACCCGCCGGTACCGTATAAGGCATCGTCTTCGGCAACTGACTGAGCAGTGGCGATAAATGACCCAGTTCTTCCGCAGCCGAAGCGGCTTCTATCGCCCGGATCCGGCTCAGCACCTTTTCTGCCAGTCCCTCAAAATAACCCTCCGGTACGGAGTAGGTATTTTGGGCAGACAGATCAGCCAGGGTGCTTTCTAAGTCCCTCAGTTCCTGTGCTATGTTATTTTTCGGTGTCATTTACGTTAATTAGGACGGCTAAGTATTCCCAAAGTTTAATGATTCAGCATGTAATCCTCAATTTTTTTGACCGCGTGGTGGTAACTGGCCTTCAACGCTCCCTCACTGGTCTCCAGCACCCGGCTCATTTCCTCATAAGGCATTTCATCATAATACCGGAGCGCAAACACAACACGTTGTTTTTCAGGAAGATGTTGCATGGCGATTTGTAGTTTCCACTCTACTTTATTGGCATCAAAATGCTTATCGGCCACTATTTTATTGCTCAATCCGCTTTCCACATCGCTCAGACTTACGGATGACTTTTTCTTCTGCTGTTCCAGGTAGGTCAGGCATTCATTGGTGGCGATCCGGTAGAGCCAGGTATAAAGCTGGCTGTCTTCCCGGAAATTCTCCAACCCGTTCCAGACCCGGATAAGGACATTCTGCAACACATCATTGGCGTCTTCATGTTCAACCACCATCCTCCGGATATGCCAGTAGAGTTTTTCCTGGTATTTGCGGATCAGGCTCGTATAGGCCTTTTCTTTGGTAGCCGGTACACGGAACTGGACCAGTAATTCGCTGTCGGATGCAATGGTTGACATGGTTTTATCGGGCTTTGGTGGGGCTTAGAATACTGGAACAACCAATTGTTTAATTGGCTTCACATATTAAAAATAAAAAAGCAGGTCCGATTTTGAAAGAACCTGCTGAATTAGTTTTAAAGAAATAGTCATTTAGCTTTTACGGCTGATGGCTTTTTCGGCAGCAGCCACGATATCCGGTACGTCCAGACCGTACTTTTTCAACAACTGGGCGGGTGTACCGCTTTCGCCAAATGTATCTTTTGTACCTACATATTCAATAGGAATGGGGAAATTCTTCGCTGCCACCTGGCTGATGGCATCTCCCAGTCCGCCGATGATATTATGTTCTTCGGCTGTAACCGCACATTTTGTTTTGCGGATGGATTTCAGCACGGCTTCCTCATCCAGGGGTTTGATGGTGTGAATATTGATTACTTCCACGCTCAGTCCTTTTTCCTCCAGCTGGATTCCGGCCTGAATCGCATTCCACACCAGGTGACCGCAGGCAAAGATGGTAACATCGGTGCCTTCAGAGAGTTGCTGGGCTTTTCCGATCTCAAAGGGCATTTCGCTGGTGAAAATTGGCCAGGAAGGACGCCCGAAACGCAGGTAAACAGGGCCTTCATATTCAGCCACCGCCATCGTAGCGGCTTTTGTTTGTGCATAGTCGCAGGGTACGATTACGGTCATGCCGGGCAGCATCTTCATCAGCCCGATATCTTCCAGGATCTGGTGAGTGGCACCATCTTCACCAAGGGTAAGTCCGGCATGGGAGGCACAGATTTTTACATTCTTGCCGCTATACGCAACGGACTGGCGGATCTGATCGTAAACACGCCCGGTAGAAAAGTTGGCAAAAGTGGTGGTATAGGGAATTTTGCCTCCGATTGTCAGACCGGCGGCCACGCCGATCATATTGGCTTCGGCGATTCCGCACTGGATAAAACGGTCCGGGAATTCTTTAATAAACTGATTCAGTTTCATAGATCCCAGCAGGTCAGCCGTCAGGGCCACCACATTGGGGTTTTTGCGGGCTGCTTCAACAATACCATCCCCAAAACCGCTGCGGGTGTCTTTATTACCTGTGGATTGAATCTCCTTTAATGACATGATTATGCTTTTGTGCCGCAAAAGTAAGGCGGTTGTGCCATTGGGCAATGAATAAAAAAAGTGTTCCGGGCTTAATTCAGTTCCCCGTACTGGCTGCTGAAAACGGTTTCATCAGCCTTGAGCCGCAGTTCCCATTTCCAGGCAGTGGACATGATATCCTCCAGGGAATATTTAGGGTTCCAGCCCAGTTCTTTACGGGCCAGGTCGTTATTGGCATAAATGGCCACCACATCGCCCGGGCGACGGGGAGCAATTTCGTAATTCAGTTTTGTACCGCTTGTTTTCTCAAAAGCCTGAATAGCTTCCAGAACGGTGATTCCGCTACCGGTGCCCAGGTTGAATACTTTACAGTATTCCTGTTGTTTGCCACTTTCAAGGTATTGGAGCGAAAGTGTATGGGCATGGGCCAGGTCACAAACATGGATATAATCCCGCAGGTTGGAGCCGTCGCGGGTGGGATAATCATCCCCGAATACATTCATTTTTTCAATACGGCCGATAGCGGTCTGCGTAATGGCCGGCACCAGGTTCTGTGGTTTGCCCAGCGGCATTTCACCGATGATGCCGGAGGGATGAGCGCCGGCGGGGTTGAAATAACGGAGCAGGATATTTTTCGTCTTGGCTGCTTTGGCAAATTCATTAATGATCTGCTCACTCATTTGCTTGGTATAGCCGTAGGGTGATTCAGCCGGTTTGGGACTTGTTTTTTCTGTTACCGGAATTTCATCGGGTTCACCATACACGGTGCAGGAAGAAGAGAACACAAAATGAGGAATCTGGAATTCCTGCACGCATTTCAACAGGTTGATCAGGGACACCAGGTTGTTCTCAAAATACATCAGGGGTTGAGCGACTGATTCACCCACGGCTTTGTAGGCTGCAAAGTGAATGATACCCGTGATATCCGTATTTTCCTGAAAGATTGCGAACGTATCGTCGAAATTGCATAGATCGACTTTATAGTTCTTTACTTTTTTACCCGTGATCTTTTCCACGCCCAACAGGATGTTGGGATTGGAGCGGGAATTGTTATCTACTGAGATTACTTCGTAGCCGTTTTCCAGGAGGTCCACAATGGTGTGTGAACCAATAAAGCCGCAGCCGCCTGTTACAAGTATTTTTGCCATATAAATTAAAATCCCGACAAAAGTCAGGATTTTATTTGGTAAAAATACTATTGGGAGTCAGGTCAGAATAATTTCACAATGAAGTAAACCCCGCCGGCCAGTAATCCGCTGATCGGAATGGTCAGTACCCAGGCCCAGATGAGGTTGATGGTTACCCCCCAACGAACTGCGGATAAACGTTTGGTGGCACCTACCCCCATGATTGCACCGGTAATGGTATGGGTGGTACTAACGGGGATCTTCAGGGCTTCGGTGATAAATAAGGTAAGGGCACCAGCTGTTTCTGCAGCCACCCCTTCAAAGGGGGTCACTTTCGTGATCTTGGTACCCATGGTTTTTACAATCTTCCATCCGCCACTCATCGTGCCAAGTCCGATGGCTGCATAACAGGCAACGGGTACCCAGTTGGGCATTTGGCCAAAATCAGTGATGGTTCCACCGGCAATCAGGGCGGCCGTGATAATCCCCATTACTTTCTGGGCATCATTACCCCCGTGACCGATACTAAAGGCGGCGGAGGAGATCAGCTGGAGACGTTTGAACCAATGGTTGGCTTTATAGGCATTTAGTTTACTCAAATACAGGGAGAAGATGGCCATGGTGAGCAGGATAAAGCTCAGCAGGATCCATTTGAAATTTTTGGAATAGAAAATTACCTGGTTGATATAACTCTCGTAATGTGTTTTCTTGGACAGTACTTCCTGTTTGAATTCCAGGTTAAAGGCGAGGAAGGCAAATACGAAAATGATCACAGCAACGGAGAATATCTTAGAGGTCCATCCTTTTTTAAAGGAACTTAAAAACCAGAGTGACATGATAAAGGCCATCAGCATTCCCATCAGTGGGGCGAAAAGAATAAAACTGGCTGTTTTCAGAATGATCGGAGAGTTCACAGCACTGAAACCTCCGGCTGCTATAGCCGCTCCGGCAAATCCGCCAATCAGGGTATGGGAAGAGGAGGAGGGAATACCCAGCCACCAGGTCAGCAGGTTCCAGGCAATAGCTGCAATCAGCCCGGAGAAAATTACCCGCATCATCTCCCCTTGCAGGATATGATCCGGTTTTACGGTTTTGGCCACCGTATCAGCTACCCCATGGTCTTTGAAAATGAAAAAGGCAAGCGAGTTAAAAACCGCTGCCCAAAGTACCGCCTGAAAGGGGGTCAGTACTTTGGTGGATACCACCGTGGCAATAGAATTGGCCGCATCATGGAATCCGTTGATATAATCAAAGATCAGCGCCAGGGCGATGACCGTTATCAGAAATGGAGTCATAATTGTTAATCAGGTGTGGAGGAATATCGTTTAGGCGTACTTGATAATGATGGATTCGATTACATTGCTCGCATCCTCGCATTTATCGGTTACGATCTCCATCACCTGGTAGATCTCTCTTTTCTTGATCACTTCTTTGGCATCGGGTTCGGTGGCAAAGAGACGTTCAATACTCATGTCAAACACATCGTCGGCCTGGTTTTCCAGGCTGTTGATCTTCACCAGGGCTTCCGTGATCTTGCGCATATTTTTCATATCACGCAGTTCAGTTACTGCAATTTTGATCTGCTGGCAACCCTGCTCGATCAGTTCCGCGAATTTCTGCATACCCATGTCGTTGGGATTGACACGGTAGAAGTTGATCTTCTTGGCAGAAGCGTAAATATAGTCTGCAATATCATCCAGGGAGGTGGCCAGGTAGTGAATATCTTCCCGGTCAAAGGGGGTGATAAAATTACGACCCAGTTCGGTGAAGAGGTTGTGCGTCAGTTCGTCATTTGCATGTTCAAAATCCTCAATGACGGTAATAAGCGCTGCCCGTTTATCAAAGTCAGGTTCAGCCACCACGCCTTTCAGTTGGGTGCCCATTTTTGATACATTGTCAGCTACCTGTTCGAAGAGTTCAAAAAAGATTTTGTTCTTCGGCATAAAGATCTTGAGGAAAGAATTAAGTCCGGCCATATTTATTGTTTTAGTGGCATCCCGGACGTCCGGGATTGTAATTGGCTGCGAAAATACCGGGTGTG
Source organism: uncultured Chitinophaga sp. (assembly GCA_964561675.1). Lineage (GTDB taxonomy): Bacteria > Bacteroidota > Bacteroidia > Chitinophagales > Chitinophagaceae > JJ008. The sequence goes on along the minus strand of CAZLRY010000218.1, from coordinate 19 downwards.
AGTAAGGAGTAAATGCCTG
>CAZLRY010000217.1:3103-5860 GCA_964561675.1 uncultured Chitinophaga sp. | reverse complement strand
AATTTCCTGGTTAAAGACCTGATGACCGCCGATACACTCAAACTGGTTTATTCCCATTATGACCGGGTGATTATTGGGGGTGCCAAACCGGTGAACAAAACCCTTGCCCTTCCCAATCATCCGGAACTGAGAGCCGACTATTTTCTGGAAAGAAGAGAACTCGGTATCATCAATGTCGGAGGAACCGGAACAGTTACTGCAGATGGTAAAAAATATAAAGTAGAGCCACTCTCCTGTCTCTATCTTGGCAAAGGCACTAAAAATGTAAGCTTTGCTTCGGCGTCGAAAAAGACCCCGGCTTTATTTTACCTGTTGTCATCCCCTGCACATGCCAGTTACCCGGTTACGATGTTCACCAAGGAACAGGCTTCACCGGTGGAACTGGGTGCACCTGAAACCGCCAATAAAAGAACGGTCTATAAATATATTCACCTGGATGGCATCCGGAGTTGCCAGTTGGTGATGGGATTAACAACGATCGCTTCCGGCAGTGTATGGAATTCGATTCCGCCCCATACGCATACCCGTCGAATGGAAGTATACTTCTATTTTGGATTACCGGAAGAACACCGCATCATGCATTTCATGGGCAATCCGAAAGAAACCCGTCATATGGTGGTTGCTAACAATGAAGCAGTGATCTCAGCTCCCTGGAGTACCCACTATGGTTGTGGTACTACTAATTATGGATTTATCTGGGGTATGGCGGGCGAGAATTTGGTGTATACCGATATGGATCCGGCTCCTGTGGCCAGTTTAGTATAGTATGAAGAAAGTATGCTGTTTTGGTGAACTCTTATTGCGTCTCCCGCCGGCTAACGGCGGGGAATGGCTGCGTCATAACCAGCTGCCCGTATTTGTGGGTGGCGCGGAACTGAATGTGGCCACTGCTTTAGCCACCTGGCAGGTACCCGTAAAATATTGTACCGCGTTGCCGGATAATATTATTTCAAAAGATATCCGGGATTACCTGGAGCAAAAGCATATTGATACATCCGCAGTCATTCTCTCCGGGGAGCGCATCGGCCTTTACTATTTAAAAGAAGGGGCAGATATGAAAAGTCATGAGAATGTTTTTGACCGGAAGTATTCTTCTTTTTCTACGCTGGGAACCGGCATCGTGGACTGGGAAACCATCTTCAGTGATGTGAACTGGTTTCATTTCAGTGCCATTGCTCCGGCGGTGAGTGAATCAGCGGCGGCCCTTTGCAAAGAAGCCCTGGAGGAAGCAAAGAAAAGAGGGATCACTATTTCTGTGGACCTGAATTTCCGTTCCCTTTTATGGAAGTACGGGAAGCAACCGGTGGAGATCATGCCTGAACTGGTGCAGTACTGTGACCTTGTCATGGGAAATATCTGGGCGGCCAATACGCTGCTGGGGATTCCGTTGAACGAGGAGCTGATTGCGGCGAAATCATATACCGCCCATGCCCGTTTTACTGCATCAGAAATCTTTATCCGTTTTCCGCAGTGCAACTGGATGGCCAATACCTTCCGTTTTGACGGCAATGCGGAGGAGATCAGGTATTTCGCCACACTGGATAACCGGACAGAACAAGTAGTATCTCCTTTATTACAGACCGATTCGGTAGTGGATAAAGTAGGCAGCGGGGATTGTTTTATGGCCGGACTGATCTATGGCCTGATCTCCGGAAACCCGGCAGATGAGATCATTAGTTTTGCAGCAGCCGCGGCTTTTGCCAAACTGCAGGAAAAAGGAGATGCCACACAAAACAGCGTGGAAAAGATAAAAGCGTATTTACAAAACCCTGTATTTAATTAATCAGACAATATTCAATCAACACAAAAATTCGACGACATGAGTAAGAAAGTAGTAACCCTCGGTGAGATCATGCTGCGTTTATCCACCCCCGATTTCAAACGTTTTGTACAGGCCGATACCTTTGACATCACGTATGGAGGTGGCGAAGCCAATGTGGCAGCAGCCCTGTGTAACTATGGCCTGAATGGCACATTTGTAACCAAAGTTCCCAATAACCCAATCGGACAGAGTGCGATCAACCACCTGCGTCGTTATGGGGTGGATACACAATTTGTAGCCCGCGGTGGTGAACGTCTCGGCATTTATTTCCTGGAGACAGGTGCTTCCATGCGCGCTTCCCAGGTAGTGTATGACCGGGCAGGTGCTTCTATCGCCGATGTAAATCTGGATGAATTTGACTGGGATAAAATTTTTGACGGCGCGGATTGGTTCCATACCACTGGTATCACCCCGGCGCTGAGTGACAAAGCCGCTGCCTTAGCCGAAACTGCGCTGAAAGCCGCTAAAGCAAAGGGAATCACCACCAGTATTGACCTTAACTACCGGAAGAAACTCTGGAGCAAGGAAAAAGCCCGTGAAGTGATGACCCGGCTCTGTTATTTTGTAGACGTATGTATCGGCAACGAAGAAGATGCCGACACTACTTTAGGATTCAAAGCCGGCGAAACGGATGTAACCAAGGGTGAATTGCACCTGGATGGTTATAAAGATGTATTCCAGCAGATGAAAGCCAAATTCGGTTTCAAGTTCATCGCCTCCTCACTCCGCGAAAGTCATAGTGCCAGTGATAACGGATGGAGTGCCCTGGTATATGACGGTACTGATTTCTACCATACCAAAAAATACAACGTACGGATCGTTGACCGGGTAGGCAGTGGCGACAGTTTTGCCAGCGGCCTGATCTATGGTCTCGTTACCGGTATGTCCATGCCTGATGCCGCTGAATTTGGCGTAGCCGCTTCCGCACTCAAGCA
>CAZLRY010000217.1:0-3003 GCA_964561675.1 uncultured Chitinophaga sp. | reverse complement strand
TAGCAAACGCCCCCAAATACTTCTCCGTTCACCCGTTGTTTGAAAAGGCCTTCGCCTTTATCAGCAGCACCGATCTGGCCAATGCTCCGGACGGAAAGTCGGAGATCAGTGAAGGACTAAAAGCAATCTTCAGTAATGCACAAGGAAAATCGGCTGAAGCCAGTCTGTCAAAGTTTGAATGTCACAATAAGAATATCGACATCCAGCTTTGCATTCACGGCGTGGAGACAATCGGCTGGACACCCCGGGAAAAATGTGTAACGCCTAATGGAGGTTACAATGATGAAAAAGACGTGCAGTTATTCCACGACAAGGCCGACACGTTCTTCCAGCTCACCGATGGGCAGTTTGCCATTTTCTTTCCGGAAGATGTGCATGCGCCGATGATCAGTGAGGGAGTGGTGAAGAAATTAGTTATTAAAGTGAAGATTTGATTCAGTAGGCAGTTGGCAGTCGGTAGTTGGCAGTCGGCAGTCGGCAGTAGGCAGTCGGCAGTAGGCAGTTGGCAGTTGGCAGTCGGCACCTAAGAAACAATTTCAAATTACCGGAGAAACCTTTTCATAAGAACTATTCGTTTTTATAAGTTAAGACTGGAATAGTTTTTAAGCATCTTCGAACTATAGGATTTTTTACTTTTTAATTTTGACTTTTTAATTATACTATTATGAGTAATACTAAGAAAATAACCGACGCCATCATCGCCCAGGGCATCCTCCCCCTTTATTTCAATCCCAGTGAGGAAATAAGCCTGGATACATTGAAAGCGATTTACAGGGCGGGAATCAAAGCCGTTGAGTATACAAACCGCGGGGAAGCGGCGCTGAGTAATTTTAAGAAGATGGTGGAACTGCGGAATGCAGAGATGCCGGGCTTGTTGCTGGGGGTGGGCACCATTAAGAATATGGGACATGCCACTGATTATATGGCAGCGGGAGCCGACTTCCTGGTGAGTCCGGGATTTGTACCGGATGTAGCCGCATACTGTGTGGCTAATGATATATTTTATGCGCCGGGTTGTATGACCCCTACAGAGATCATTGCCGCAGAGAATGCCGGCATTGGTTTTATCAAATTATTCCCGGGAAATATGCTGGGAACGGAGTTTTTAACCACAATTAAAGATATCTTCCCTAAACTGTTGTTTATGCCCACCGGCGGCGTGGATACCACGAAGGAAAGTATTGAAAGCTGGTATAAAGCCGGGGTTTGTGCGGTGGGTATGGGCAGCAAACTGATCAGTAAGAAACTGATGGAAGCAAAGGACTATGCGACCATGGAAGGCGAAACGAAGAAAGTACTGGAACTGATTGCCGGTATTAAAAAATAAACCTCACTTACAAATTACTGATTATGATGAAAGTCATTGGAAAATACCGCTGGACCATTTGCACCCTGTTATTCTTTGCCACTACGGTTAACTATCTTGACCGGCAGGTACTGAGTCTGTTAAAGCCTACTTTGGAAGAGAAATTTGGCTGGACCAACAGTCAGTATGCGGATATTGCCGCGGCTTTTCAGTTTACTTATGCGATTGCCATGCTGTTTGCCGGAAGAATCATTGACAAACTTGGAACCAAAAAAGGATATACCTGGGCCATTATTCTGTGGAGTATTGGTGCCATCATTCATGCGCTGGCGATACCGATCGGCGAAGGGCTGATGAGTACACTGGGTTGGATTGGAATTGCCGCCGTCCCGGTATCTGTACTCGGATTTATGTTTTCCCGTGCTATCCTTGCCATTGGTGAAGCAGGCAACTTTCCGGCCGCCATTAAAGCAACCGCTGAATATTTTCCAAAAAAAGAAAGATCCTTTGCTACAGGTATATTTAACTCCGGTGCGAATGTAGGTGCCATCCTTGCTCCTCTTTCTGTTCCCTGGATCGAAGAACATTGGGGCTGGCAGGCCGCTTTCCTGCTGATTGGTGCCGTTGGTTTTCTCTGGATGTTTTTCTGGTTGTTTTACTATGAAAAACCGGAAGAGCAAAAAAGAATGTCCCCTGAGGAACTCGCCTATATCAACAGTGATCATGACGAAAATGTGGTGGCGGCTTCCGGTAATACCGATAAAATTGCCTGGACAAAACTCCTGGGCTATAAACAAACCTGGGCCTTCACTTTTGGTAAATTCATGACGGATGGCGTATGGTGGTTCTTCCTGTTCTGGCTTCCTGCCTACCTGAAAGATCAATACCATATGACCGGAACTGAAATCATGATTCCGCTGGCTGTATTGTATAGCATGACGATGTTTGGCAGTATCGGGGGCGGTTATTTCCCTACCTATTTTATCAATAAAGGACATTCCCCCTACGATGGACGGATGAAAGCCATGCTGCTTATCGCATTAATTCCATTGGTAGTACTGGCCGCACAACCACTAGGCGGGATCTCATACTGGATGCCGGTATTGCTGATCGGTATCGGCGCCTCTGCTCACCAGGCCTGGAGTGCGAATATTTTTACCACGGTGAGTGATATGTTCCCCAAAAAAGCAATTGCTTCCGTTGTAGGCATCGGAGGTATGGCCGGTGGTATCGGCGGCGTAATCATCACGAAGATCGGTGGAGCCTTATTTGATCATTACAAAGCCCTTGGTCATATCGAAACGGGATATACTATTATGTTTGCCTTTTGTGCCGTGGCCTACCTGATCGCCTGGGTAGTCATGAAGAGCCTGGTACCGAAATATAAAATCATTACTGATCTCTGATCAAACCACGTTTAAGTTCATAAAAAAGGCACCTGCAAAACTGCAGGTGCCTTTTTTATGAACTTAATACCGAACGCAATGAAGACTGGAAATAATATGTATAGAGGAACCAGGTTGCAAGAAAGTTGGAACTTTCGTATCTTGAAAGCAGGGACCATTGTCTGCATGTTTATGGATTGACCTGGGAGGGCGCTGGACCAGTTTTGTACAAATCCCGTAAGCAGAATAATTAATTCACTCACCAGTATGAAATTTCAGACCCGCCTGATTAATTTTCTCCTGCCGTTTGCG
>CAZLRY010000216.1:0-5906 GCA_964561675.1 uncultured Chitinophaga sp. | reverse complement strand
ATTTTTGCCGATATCGATGTTTTCGATATTGAGATCAATGAAACGGATCCGGAAAAATTTGTGCAGATCGTGAAATCACTTGAACCCACTTTTGGCGGGATCAACCTGGAAGACATCAAGGCGCCTGAATGTTTTTATATCGAGAAACAGTTGAAGGAATTGATGAATATTCCGGTGATGCACGATGATCAGCATGGAACGGCGATCATCAGTTCGGCCGCGCTGCTCAATGCCTGTGAAATCCAGAAAAAGAAACTGGATAAAATAAAAATCGTGGTAAGCGGGGCCGGTGCCGCTGCTGTGGCCTGTATGAAACTCTATATTGGTCTTGGTGTACGCCGGGAAAATATCAGGGTTTTTGACAGCAAAGGATTGATCCATGAAGGACGGACCGACCTGGATGAACTGAAAAAGGAATTCGTGGTACCCGGAAAGAGTATGTCACTCGCCGAAGGCATGAAAGATGCAGATGTATTTATCGGCCTGAGCAAAGGCGGCGTGCTTAACGGGGAGATGATCAAGAGTATGGCGAAAAATCCCATCGTGTTTGCCATGGCCAATCCGGATCCGGAGATCAGCTGGGAAGATGCCACCGAAGCCCGGAAAGATATCATTATGGCCACCGGCCGCAGTGATTACCCCAACCAGGTCAACAATGTACTGGGCTTCCCTTACATCTTCCGCGGCGCCCTGGATGTGCGGGCCCGGCAGATCAATGAAGCGATGAAACTCGCGGCCGTTAGAGCGCTTGCGGATCTGGCGAAGACACCCGTACCGGATATCGTCAATATGGCTTACAACGAAACGAATATCAGTTTCGGCGAACACTATATCATTCCCAAACCCCTCGATCCGCGCTTACTCGCCACCGTTGCTCCGGCTGTTGCCAGAGCGGCCATGGAAAGCGGCGTGGCGAAATTACCGATCACCAACTGGGAAGGTTATGTCAATGATCTGAACAAACGTCTCGGACTCGATAACCAGGTGATGCGGGCCATTGGAAATAAAGCCCGTCGTGATCCCAAGCGGATCGTATTTGCAGAAGCCGATAATGTCAAGATACTCAAAGCGGCCCAGATCATCTTTGATGAAGGAATCGGCTACCCGATCCTGTTAGGTGATGAAAGCAAGATCCGCACTATTGCTGATGCCAATGGAATTGATATTGAAGACCTGCCTATTTTTGACCCGCGCAGTGATGCGCAGGAAGAAAAAAGAAATCAGTATTCCGAAATCTTTTTTGCCAAGCGGGGCCGTCGCGGCTTCAATGCCTATGAGGCCAGGAAGATCATGAAAGACCGCAACTATTATGGTTGTATGATGGTGGAATGCGGGGACGCCGACGCCATGATCTCCGGACTTTCAAAAAATTACCCGGATACGATTCGTCCGGCCATTCAGACCATCGGTACCGAAGAAGGGGTGCGCAAGATCGCCGGCATGTACATGATGCTGACCAAGAAAGGACCATTGTTCCTGGCAGACACCACCGTTAATTTTAATCCCACTGCGGAAGAACTGGCCGAGATCACCCTCCTCGCGGCCCGTGAGGTACGTCAGTTCAATATTGTTCCAAGGATCGCCATGCTGAGTTACTCCACGTTTGGCAGCAGTGATTCACCGGAGGCAAGATTGGTGGCTGAAGCCCGGAGAATTGTGAAATCAAAAATGCCCAGCCTGATCGTGGATGGCGAAATGCAGGCCGGTGTGGCATTAAGCAAAGAAATGATGAAGGAAAATTATCCCTTCAGTGAACTGGTCGACCAGGATGTAAATACCCTGATCTTCCCCAACCTGGCTGCGGGTAATATTGCCTATAACCTGTTGAAGGAACTGGAAGTGGCGGATGCCGTGGGTCCGATCCTGCTTGGCCTGAAAAAGCCGGTACACGTACTCCAGCTGGGCAGTTCCATCCGGAGTATCATTAATATGGCGCAGATTGCAGTGTTGGATGCACAGCTCAAAAGCCGGATTTCCACCCAGGAAATCGTAAAAAAATCACCCTGGTGGAAACGCGTCCGGAAAGAACCGAAAGAAATACACTAAACCGCTATAATAAAGCTAAAAAAGCCAGTCAGCCCTGCTCAGACTGGCTTTTAATTTTTCATCCTGTATCTTAGCACCCGGTATGACCATTTTCAACGACATCGGCCGCTATCTCCTGATGATCAAGGGGATGTTTTCCAAGCCGGAAAACCATAAAATGTACTGGAAGGAATTCGTTCATCAGTGCACTGAAATTGGTTTTGGCTCCCTGGGTATTGTGGCGATTATTTCCGTCTTTATCGGGGCCGTTTCCACCATCCAGACCGCCTACCAGCTGGTCAGTCCCCTGATTCCCCCTTCCACTATTGCCCAGATCGTAAGGGACACCGTTATCCTTGAATTTGCCCCTACCCTGGTCTGTATCGTACTCGCTGGTGTGGCTGGCAGCCGGATTGCCAGTGAACTGGGTAATATGCGGGTCAGCGAACAGATCGATGCGCTCGAAATCATGGGGGTAAATACCAAGACCTATCTTATTCTTCCCAAAATCGTTGCAGCCTTGCTGATGATTCCCATGCTTGTGGTAATCGCCATGGCATTGGGCATCTGGGGCGGACGGCTGGCCGGTACGGCTGCCGGCATTCTTTCAACCAGCATGTATGACAAGGGACTGCTTGAGTTTTTTGTCCCCTATAATGTAATATTCGCCCTGATCAAATCCTATGTGTTCTCTTTTATTATTTCCAGCATCCCTGCCTTTTATGGCTATTATGTAAAAGGAGGTGCCCTGGAAATCGGAAGAGCCAGCACCAAGGCTGTGGTGGTGAGTTGTATCCTGATCTTATTTGCCGATTATTTATTATCCGCTTTACTCCTGTAACCAATTACATGATCGAAGTACACAACATAAAAAAGAGTTTTGATGGCCGTGTGGTGATCGAGGATGTCAGTGCCATCATGAAAGCCGGCCAGTGCAACCTGATCATCGGTTCCAGCGGGAGTGGTAAAACCGTGCTGCAGAAATGTATTGTGGGTTTGTTTGACCCCGACAGCGGAGATATCCTTTACGGTGGCCAGCAGTTTACGTCAATGAGCAGAGAGGAAAAAACCAATATCCGCAAGGAAATCGGGATGTTGTTCCAGGGCTCAGCCCTGTTCGACAGTCTCAATGTGGAAGAAAATATCATGTTCCCCCTGAGCATGTTCACAACAGACAGTCATCGTAAAAAACTGGACCGGGTAAATGAAGTGCTGGACCGGGTAAACCTGAAAGATGTCAACCGGAAGTTCCCCGCTGAACTCAGCGGCGGGATGAAAAAAAGGGTGGCCCTGGCAAGAGCCATTGTACTGAATCCCAAATACCTGTTTTGCGATGAGCCCAACTCGGGACTGGATCCTCAAACGTCCCTGGTGATTGACAAACTGATCAAAGAGATCACGATCGAATTTAATATGACCACGGTGGTCAACACCCACGATATGAACAGTGTGATGGAGATCGGCGACTATATCCTGTACATGTACCAGGGCCGGAAAGAATGGGAAGGCTCCAAAAAAGACATCATTTTCAGCAAGAATGAGCGGCTCAACAGCTTCATTTTTGCCTCCGAGTTCCTGCAGGATGCCAAGGATATGCGGATGCTGGAGATGACCGGCAAAATCCCCAGCCTACGGAATATGGATGATATGATGCGGAAAGACGGTCCCTCCCTCTGATCTTCGTCAGATTGCAAATAAAGTAGTCAGCAAAACCCCGTAAAAGCCTTACTTTTGCCCCACTTTTAAGACCAAAATATGAGTATCCTCGTAAATAAAAACTCGAAAATCCTGGTTCAGGGATTCACCGGTACAGAAGGTACCTTCCATGCTACACAAATGATCGAATACGGCACCAATGTGGTGGGTGGGGTTACGCCCGGTAAAGGCGGCAGCACACACCTCGAACGTCCTGTATTTAATACCGTGGCCGATGCCGTTAAAACAACTGGCGCGGATGTCAGCATCATTTTCGTTCCCCCGGCATTTGCTGCCGATGCAGTGATGGAAGCCGCTGAAGCCGGAATCGGCCTGGTGGTTTGTATCACAGAAGGCATTCCCGTACAGGATATGGTAAAAGTGAAGAATTACCTGCAAGGTAAAAACACCCGGCTGGTAGGTCCCAACTGCCCCGGCGTAATCACAGCCGAGGAAAGCAAAGTGGGTATCATGCCCGGCTTTGTGTTTATCAAAGGCCGCGTGGGTATTGTTTCCAAATCAGGTACCCTTACCTATGAAGCAGCTGACCAGGTGGCCAAGGCCGGACTGGGCATTTCTACTGCCGTGGGTATTGGTGGCGACCCCATCATTGGTACCACTACCAAAGAAGCCGTTGAATTATTTATGAATGATCCCGAAACCGATGCTATCGTAATGATTGGCGAGATCGGTGGTGGCATGGAAGCCGAAGCCGCCCGCTGGATCAGGGATAATGGAAATAAAAAACCCGTGGTTGGCTTTATCGCCGGCCAGACAGCGCCTCCCGGCCGCCGGATGGGTCACGCAGGTGCCATCGTTGGCGGTGCCGACGATACCGCCGCCGCCAAAATGAAGATCATGACCGAATGCGGCATCCATGTGGTGAGCAGCCCGGCGGATATTGGGAAGAAAATGGCTGAGGTGCTCGGGAAATAAGTAATAAGCAATGAGTAATCAGTAATGAGTAATGAGTAAGAAGGTCGTTTAAAATCGAATTGTCAATAAAGAAAGAGTCTCTCCGAAAACCGGAGAGACTCTTTCTTTATGGCTAATTCTGCTTTAGGAATTACTCATTACTGATTACTCATTACTCATTCTTCACCCCCTCCTCACAAACTTCACCAACTCCTCCTTACTGCTGTTAAACGTCAGCACTTCATTCACCTGGTAGTAGTTCTGCTTGTCCACCGTTTTAGGGTATGCATACTTGGCAATTTCCAATCTGTTCTTTTCAAAAGTAAAGAGCAGCATCAGTTCCTTCACCTGTTTAGCGGTAAAATTGTTTTTATCAATCACAAATTTCACGGACTGCAGACGGTTGCTTTCAAACCATTCCTTACGGAGGGATTGTTTCAGGTCTTCAAATTCGCCGGCCTTCATTACGTTACCATAACCGCCGTTCCAGCCACCGTTGCCATTGCCATTCCCGTTATCATATCCGTAATCGTCATTGTCATACACATCATCTTCTTCCTGGTACCAGTCGTCGTTGCGGTCAATACGGCGCTCATCGATCAGGACTTTACCAAAACGGTTTACCGTGATATCAGTATGGAAGCCCCTGCGAAGAATAATGGATCCGTTATAAACGATATCTTCCTTGCGGCCAAAACCAAATCCGTTTTTCTTACTGTCGCGGAAGATCTTCACCTGGTGACGACCTTCTCCCATGTATCCGACCGTAATGCTGTTATTTTTCATACTGAACTGGCGGCCATCAATTTCAATTTTCAGTTCCTTGCTGGCAGCGGCAGAAGATATGCTCAGGCGGGTTCCGTCGAAAGCCAGCAGGCTCAGTGAAAAAAGAGAGGCGATAAAGAGTGTAAAGATTTTTTTCATGACTTAAAATTTAAAAGTGAAATAATTCGGTTCTGTAAAGGGTATTTCCAAACCCGTGCCAGCGTGCCAAAACACAGGGGTAACAAAATGTTAAAGCCCTGGGTAAAATTTGCGGACAAATGCAGGATTCTGCGTCATTCCTTATCTGGCCTGCATTCCATTTGCAGCTATTACGCAGCCCGAAGAGGAGGAAAGTCTCCCGCTAAGAACGCTAAGACAATTGTTTTATGAAAACCCACACATTATTGCATCCTATTGACTTTATGAATCAGTGTCTCCCGAAGGGGACGCTGATTCATAACCTCCCGAAGGGGACGCTGATTCATAACCTCCCGAAGGGGACGCTG
>CAZLRY010000215.1:0-5909 GCA_964561675.1 uncultured Chitinophaga sp. | reverse complement strand
GTTATTCACTCTCTCCTCCACCGTTTGTTTTTTCAGTTCATGGATCACAGGCAGCAGAAAATTCTTCAGTATCTGTGCTGATTCATCATAATTCCAGTGCGCTCCTCCGGGAGGTTCAGGGATAATGCCATCGATCAGGCCAAAGCCCAGCATTTTATCAGCGGTCAGTCGCAGTTGTTCCGCGGCTACTTCCTTTTTATCCCAACTGCGCCAGAGAATGGAAGAACAGCTTTCCGGACTGATTACGGTATACCAGGTATTCTCCATCATGAACACTTTATCTCCCACACCGATACCGAGGGCTCCGCCGCTGGCACCTTCCCCGATGATCACACAGATCACGGGTACTTTCAGCCGGATCATTTCATAAATATTCCGGGCGATGGCTTCCCCTTGTCCCCGCTCCTCAGCTTCAAGTCCGGGATAAGCACCGGGGGTATCGATCAGGGTGATAACAGGCTTATTGAACTTCTCGGCCAGGCGCATTAACCGAAGGGCTTTCCGGTATCCTTCCGGATTGGCCATTCCGAAATTGCGGAGCTGGCGCATCTTGGTATTGATACCTTTCTGCTGACCAATGATCATCACGGTTTCTCCGCCAAGCGAGGCAAATCCGCCGATCATTGCTTTATCGTCCTTCACATTCCGGTCTCCATGTAGCTCCACAAATTCGGTGGTCATCTTATCGATATACTTCATGGTATAGGGCCGATCAGGGTGGCGGCTCAGCTGAACCCGTTGCCAGCTCGTCAGGCTCCGGGTGATCTCCTTACGCTTCTCAATCACACTCTCTTCCAGCTTGGTAATAACCTCGCTGTAATCCACCTTACTCTTTTCCGCTTTCTGTTTCAGATCATCAATCTCCTCGAGCAGGTCCTTAATGGGCTTCTCAAAGTCAATATATTGCCGGTTTTTATCGGATGGCATAGGCTTATTTATAGGCGGCTAAATTAAGGATTATATTAGAATAAGCCGCTGATGCACAAATACTCCCGGAACACAGAATTTCTTCTATTCAAATGGAAATATTTTATCTGATAAGTTTATCAGAATCGACCTTCATAGTCACAAATGCACACTACATGATATAAAAAAAGCTCCACATTTCTGTGAAGCTTTTCTTGCGGACCGGACGGGACTCGAACCCGCGACCTCCGCCGTGACAGGGCGGCATTCTAACCAACTGAACTACCGATCCTTCCAACCCTTCCTCTCTTTACCCGCTCTGGTTGTCAGTATGACAACTTATTGTGAGCAAAGCGATTCAGCGATTTTTAGGACGGCAAAGATAGGCCTGCTGCCTTTTTTATCCAAAAGTTTTTTCCCGATTTCCGGCATTTTTTTATCCCGACCTCATTCCCGGCCCAAAAGCCCATTTCTACACTCAAAAACTCCTGTTTTCTCATCCTTCGGCACGCTCCCCGCATTTTTGCGGCGCAGGCAGGATGACACGGACTACTTTCCAGTTTCCCGACTCCCGACTCCCGTCTCCCGACTCCTGACTCCCGACTACTTCTTGATTCCAAACATGCCCCAAAACACAACACAGGCCCCATTTTTGCGTTAATTGGGCCTTAGGTTAATGTTCAATTAAGCAGTAGTTATGATCAAACGTGCGAAAGGGATTTATATATTCATTTCAACCCTCCTTATCGGGGCCCTCCATTTATCCTTTGGATTTGCAAAAAACAGCAGCCAGCTGGTCCGGGATGTATTCTATTCCGGTGATTCCTCCATTCATAGCCCCAACGACTCCCTGTTTTTTACCCCTGAAATAAAGTCAGTATATGACAGTTTACAACTGAACCTGAAAGGACTCAGCCGGGAAGCTTTTGACTATGCTAAAAAAGGGCTGGATCAATTGGCGGCCCAGGGCCGGCTCATGAATCAATCTATAATTTCGATTGTGGATTTCAGTCTCCCCAGCACCGAAAAGCGGCTTTTTGTCATTGACCTGAATCATTATAAAATATTATTCAATACACTGGTCGCCCATGGCCGCAATAGTGGAAAAGAAATGGCTTTCGCCTTTTCCAACCAGCATTCTTCGTTTAAAAGCAGTCCGGGCTTCTACACAACTGCTGAAACATATATGGGGAAAAACGGCCTTTCCCTCCGGCTACAGGGGCTTGAAAACGGAATCAACGATAATGCCCTGGAAAGAGGGATCGTGATCCACGGAGCCGATTATGTCAATGCTGGTCTGGCCAATGCGCAGGGCTATATCGGCCGCAGCCAGGGTTGTCCTGCTGTACCAGTCCGGGAAGCCTTCCCGATCATCAACAAGATCAAAAACGGAACCTTGCTTTTTATCTACCATCCGGCCTATATTAAACGTTCAGTTCTTCTTAATTAACCGCTGTTCATAACTCTCCGTACATGGCCCAACTCATTGTGTATCTTTGCACAATTAATAAATTGTTATGCTTAAGATTGGCGTTATTGGCGTAGGTCACCTGGGAAAATTTCACTTGAATAACTGGAAGGAAATTGCCGGAGTGGATATCGTTGGCTTTTATGATCCACATGATGAAAATGCAAAAGAAGTGGCCGAGAAGTACCAGCTCCCCCGCTTTCTGGATGCCGAAGCCCTGATTGAATCCTGCGACGCCGTAGATATCGTGGCGCCCACCAACTTCCACTTTGAATGGTGCGAAATGGCCATCAAAAAAGGGAAACATGTCTTCGTTGAAAAACCGTTGGCCAATACCATGGAAGAAGCCCGGCAGCTCGTTAAACTGGCCGCAGAATCCGGTATCAAATTCCAGGTCGGCCATGTGGAACGCTTCAATCCGGCCTTCCTGGCCCTGAAAGACATGGAACTGAAACCCATGTTCATCGAAGTACACCGCCTGGCCCAGTTCAATCCCCGTGGCACCGAAGTGAGTGTGATCCTCGACCTGATGATCCACGATATCGATATCATCCTGAGTATTGTGAAAAGTGATGTGAAATCCATTTCCGCCAGCGGCGTAGCGGTGATGACGGAAACACCCGATATCGCCAACGTACGGATTGAATTTCACAATGGCTGTGTTGCCAACCTGACCAGCAGCCGCATCTCCATGAAGAAAATGCGGAAAATCCGTCTCTTCCAGAAAGACTCCTATATCGGTATCGATTTTCTGAATAAAAAAACAGAGATCATCAAACTAAAGGAAGAAACCGATCTTAACGTTTTCGCGTTTGATATTGAAACCCCTTCCGGTAAAAAGACCATCGCAATGGCCAATCCGCTGGTGCCGGAAATCAATGCAATAAAACTTGAGCTGGAAGAGTTCAGGGATGCGATTAAAAACAATACCAGAACCGTAGTGAATGAAATGGATGGGCTGATGGCCATGGATGTGGCCCACCAGATCCTCGAAAAAATCGGACATAACGTGATCGCCCATTAATGCAGTCCGGCAAACAAATATCAGCCGGATGGTATGTAGCAGCCGATTATCTGACTGCCGCCCTCGCTTGGTTTTGTTTTTATCACTGGCGCAGCTGGATACTCAAGGATGCCGGTGCGTATCCCATCAGCCAGATCTCATGGACACTAATCCTTTTGATTGTACCAGCAGGTTGGCTGATGCTGTATACCCTTGCCGGTACATATAATCATCTCTATAAAAAATCAAGGCTGGCTGAATTCACACTGACCTTTGTTTGCAGCCTGATCGGTGCTATTGCACTCTTTATCACTTTTGTTTTTAATGATTACGACCCAAAAAACGGGTATACCTATTTCTATTACGCCTTCTTCACCCTGCTGGGCATTCATTTCTTCCTGACTTTTATCGGCCGATGGCTGATCCTCCGGAAGGTAAAACGGCAACTGCTAAACGGAGATGTCTTTTTCAATACCCTGATGATCGGCAGCCAGGAAAATGCAATTCATATCTACCGTGAAACTGAACTGAGTCTCCGTGATGGTGGTTACCGCTACACCGGATTTGTCACCCCGGACCAAAATGGGAAAAACGGTATCAATAAATTATTACCCAAACTCGGGGAAATAGAAGAGATCGAAACCATCATTGACAATCATGCGATAAAGCTGGTTGTACTGGCCCTCGAGAAAACAGAACAACCACTGCTTGAAAACCTGATCAACCGCCTCAGCGAAAAAGATGTGGAAGTAAAGAGCCTGCCAAGTACCCTCGATATCTTGAGCGGTTCAGTAAAAACCATGAGTGTGATGGGTGCGGCCCTTATTGACCTGCAAACTGGACTCATGCAGCAATGGGAACAGAATATTAAACGCCTGATCGATGTACTGGCTTCATTGATCAGCCTGGTCCTGCTCTCCCCCTTCCTTCTTTACATGGCAATACGGGTTAAGTTTTCCTCCCCGGGCCCGATCTTCTATTCCCAGGAACGCGTGGGTTATAAAGGCAAAACCTTCCGGATGTATAAATTCCGTTCAATGGTGAAGGATGCGGAAAAAGACGGACCGGCCCTCTCTTCTGAAAACGATCCACGTATCACCCGCTGGGGCAAAATCATGCGCAAATGGCGCTTCGACGAACTCCCACAACTCTGGAATATCCTGATCGGTGAAATGAGTCTCGTAGGACCTCGTCCCGAACGCCGTTTCTATATCGACCAGATCATCGCCCGCTATCCCTTTTATAAATATTTGCTTAAAGTAAAACCCGGTCTTACCAGTTGGGGCATGGTGCAATATGGCTATGCCGAAAATGTAGAACAAATGATCGAGCGCAGTAAGTTCGATCTGCTTTACATTGAAAACATCTCACTCATCCTGGATTTTAAGATCATGATACATACGGTGAGGATAATTTTCAAAGGAAAGGGAAAATAGTTAGTAGTTTGTAGTCGGTAGTTAGTAGTCAACAGCCCCTTCTGAGGAAGTCTGGTTGAAATATCTACAAATCATAGACTTTGATATCAACGACAACTTCTTAACCCCTTTAGGGGTGAAATATCATTAGCCCATGTGCGAAGAAAATGCCCGGAGCCTCGTTAGGGGCAAAATACGATATGACACAGAGCGTGATTTTGTATTAGGCCCCAGCGGGGCAATCTATAGGTAGAAAATCAATTGAAGATGTTGCCCTGAGCCCTGTAAGGGCGACCTGTCATTGGATTAGCTAATAATGACATAACAACACATGAAGGCAGATTTTCTTCAGCCCCGTTAGGGGTGAAATATCAATAGTCCAAATGCGCAGAAAATGCCCGGAACCCCTTTAGGGGTGAAATATTAATTGCTGCAATAAAATGCCTGATTAGATTTTTCCAGATATCCGATTCTCAGGCTTTTTGCTTTTAAATTTTGACTTTTGACTTCTTGCAATCCCCCCAAGAAAGAACTACTTTTGAGAAACTGTCAAACCCATTGAAGAAACGACTCCTTCTGCTCCTGTTCTCCGGCCTCTTTTCACCGGCTTTCTGTCAGCCGACTTCCTCCACCTTTGCTAAAGCTTCGGTGGACAAGCCCGACACCCGACACCTGACACCCGACACCCAAGTTAAGCACTACTGGCAACAAGAAGTAAACTATACCATCGAAGTTTCCCTTAATGACGTCGACCACAGCCTCACCGGATTTGAACAACTCGAATACATCAACAACTCCCCCGATACCCTGCGCTTTATCTGGTTTCACCTCTGGCCGAATGCGTATAAAAACGACAAGACCGCCTTCAGCGATCATATGCTGGAAAACGGCAGTACGAAATTCTATTTCTCGAATAAAGAAGACCGGGGCTATATCAACAAACTGGATTTTAAAGTAAACGGCATCACCGCCCAATTGGAAGACCATCCCGAGCATATCGATATCACCAAACTGGTGTTACCCGCCCCGCTGGCACCCGGACAAAAAATAACGATCAGCACTCCCTTTCATGTTAAGCTGCCTTATAATTTTTCAAGAGGCGGACACGATGGACAAA
>CAZLRY010000214.1:0-5916 GCA_964561675.1 uncultured Chitinophaga sp. | reverse complement strand
GAATTAAAAGAAAAATTAAAAACACTGATCTGATGGCTAAAATACTTGTAGTAGACGACGAAGCGGATCTGGAAGTGTTGATCCGGCAGAAGTTTCGCCAGAAAATCCGGGAAAATCTGTATCAGTTTGTATTTGCCGCCAACGGGGTGCATGCACTGGAACAGCTGACCCAGCACCACGATGTGGATGTGGTGCTGAGCGATATCAATATGCCTGAAATGGACGGACTGACCCTGCTCACCAAACTGGGCGAGCAAAACGGGTTGCTGAAGTCCGTGATCGTTTCCGCCTACGGGGATATGGATAATATCCGTACCGCGATGAACCGGGGCGCTTTTGATTTTATTACCAAGCCGGTCAATTTTGAAGACCTCGAACTGACGATGGAAAAAACCATCAAACATGTCACCCAGTTGCGGGAAACGATGAAAGCTATCAAGGAGAACAATATCCTGAGAATGTATGTGGATGAAACGGTACTAAACTTTATGGGCGGTCGTGAATTTGAATCTTCCCTGGCTGCCAATGAAACAGTGGAAGCCTCCATTGCGTTTTTTGATATTTGTGGATTTACTTCCATCAGTGAAAATGAAACCCCCGATAAAGTGGTTAGACTCCTGAACAGCTATTTTGATGTGATGGTCAAGGAGATTATTGCCCAGGGTGGGTATATCGATAAGTTTATGGGTGATGCGGTAATGGCGGTTTTCCGGGGTGATTACCACCTGGACAGGGCCATCGATGCGGCACTGGCGGTCCGGACAAAAATTGCCAATCTCCCGGTTGTAGAAGAACTGAAGAGTTATACACCCAAAGTGTCAACCGGTATCAATTCGGGCGAAATGATCTCCGGAAATATTGGTTCTGCTACACTTCGACGGTTGGATTATACGGTGATCGGGGATGTGGTGAATACAGCACAACGATTGCAGTCCTCTGCGACGCCTGGACAGATCCTGATCAGTGAGTCCTCTTACCAGAAGGTGAAGGATTCTTTTAATTGCAAACCAGTGGGTGAGATGCATTTGAAAAACAAATCCCAGCCGGTAAATACATATGAAGTAGTTGATTAATTTATTTATTTTTTTTATTGAAGAAATATGCAATACGAAAACGCCTGTAATTTTCTGATGGGTAAGCTGGAAAGCGAATTGCCACAATGGGTGACTTATCATGATGCGGCACATACCAGATCGGTACTGAATTCAGCCATTGCGTTGGCCAATGCGGAAAAGGTAACAGGAGAGGATCTGGTACTGCTTAAGACAGCTGCCTTGTTCCATGATGCGGGTTTCCTGCAGCAGGCAGAGGGGCATGAGGAAATCTCTTGTAAGTTAGCAGCGGAATACCTGCCCGGGTTTGATTATACATCCGGACAGATCAGCCGGGTGTGCCAGATCATAATGGCGACACGTATTCCACAATCACCAGCGGATGAACTGGGACGGATACTGGCGGATGCCGATCTGTTTTATTTCGGAACGGATGAATATGATCAGATCTCAGCCAGGTTATTGGAAGAACTCAGACAGTCAGGGTTTAAGAAAACAGAAGAAGAGTGGTTGTTGATGCAGACTGAATTTCTATCGGCTCATCAGTATTTTACCAGCAGTGCGGGAAAACTGCTGGATGAAAAAAAGGGAGAGAACCTGAAGCGGATCAATGCCCGGCTGGAAGCTGGTTTTGCATCAAAGCATGAAACGAATCCGCAACAACTCTTGCTGGACGGATTGCTGGCCGTGGTTGGGGTAACGATTGCCGCGATAGCCTTAAAGCTATTCCTGGTGCCGAATCATTTCTTTGATGGAGGGATTACCGGTATTTCCCTGCTTGTCCATGAAATTTATGATTTTAACCTGGGCCTGATTATTTTGCTATTTAATCTTCCGTTGATTATTGTCAGTTATTATACCATCGGTCAACGGTTTGCTCTCCGCACATTACTCAGTGTCATGTTGCTGGGTGTCTGCCTGCTCCTGATCCCTAATTACGGTTTAACCGAGGATAAACTGCTGATTTCTATTTTTGGTGGTGCCTTCCTGGGTATTGGGATCGGGCTGATCATGCGGACCGGCGCAGCACTGGATGGAATTGAAGTACTGGCGGTGTATACATTGAAACGAACATCTTTCACCATCACCGAAATCATCCTGGGTATCAATATCGTTATTTTCACCATTGCCGGATTCAGATTTGGTATTGAAACGGCTTTGTACTCCATTCTTACTTATTTTACCGCCACCCGTTGTATTGATTATGTGGTGGAAGGTCTCCAGGCCTATACCGGTGTTACTATTGTTTCCGGTAAAAGCGAAGCCATCAAGTATCAGTTAGTGAGTAAGCTGGGCAGGGCTATTACGGTATATAAAGGAGAGCGGGGCTTTCTCCCCGGAAAATTTGAAGTGAGTGCGGAGTGTGATATTATTTTCACCGTTATCACCCGGCTTGAATTACGTAAACTGAAGAATCTCGTCAGTGAAGTGGATCCAAAGGCTTTTGTATTTGCGAATACGATCAAGGAGGCTTCGGGGGGATTGATTAAGAGACGGCATTCGCATTAATCATTGATCTGGACTTTTACATTACATGCTTCGGCAAGCCTGCCTACCGGACAGGCAGGCTCAGGGTGACATTGCGGCCCGTTGTCATCCTGAGCTTGCCGAAGGATGACGAAGAATGAGCCCAATGCTCATTACAGACCCAACACTTCCTTCAGCTTCGAATAGCCCGAACGGCTCACCGGTACTTTAGCGCCGGAACGCAGCACGGCCACATGGTTATCCTTTTCATAAGGATCAATTCTTGTAATCTGCTGCACATTTACAATATAAGAGCGGTGGGAACGGACAAACAGGGACGGATCCAGCGACTGTTCGAAATGGGCCATGGTTTTATTCTTCAGAAAATAGCCTTCCGTAGTGTGGATCTTCACATAATCATCGGCCGCTTCCAGGTACCAGACATCATTCACGGAAATGATTTTGATCTTACTGCCGTTGCGCACTACAATACGCTGCCGTTGTGATGGCGAAAGTGATGCAGCTTCCAGGAGTTCCTGTGTGTTTTTTTCAGGAGCTGTTGTGGCTGACTGTTGTTCCGCCCATTTGCCAATGGCTTTATCAAAACGTTCCTGGTTAAACGGTTTTAGTAAATAATCAATAGCATGTGCCTCAAAGGCCTTGATGGCAAATTCATCAAAGGCCGTGGCAAAGATCACGGCTGGTGGCTGATCCAGTAACTCCAGCATTTCAAAGCCGGTGATTTTGGGCATCTGGATATCCAGTAAGATCAGGTCGGGCTGATATTGCTGAATGGCTTTTACGCCTTCAAATCCATCACCACATTCGGCGACCACTTCGAGTCCGGGGTGCTTTTGCAGGTATTCACGGACCACACTTCTTGCGAGGGGTTCATCATCGATGATAATTACTTTACTCATAATCTGTTCGTTTAAGCTTGCGGAATCCGCACAATAGTAATAAATATATTCTCTTTGGCCGCCGTGGTTACCAGGTCATTCCGGGCAAACAGGAGGTATAATCTTCGCTGTACTGAATTGAGCCCGAAACCAGTTCCCTGTTTGGGTGAACTGGTTTCCGGATCAAATGGATTTTTCACTTTGATCACCAGGTGATTTTCTTCTTTCGTAGCGCTGATTTCAATGACCGTTTCACCAATGGTATCATAGAGCCCGAATTTAATGGCATTTTCCACAATCGGCTGGAGCAACAGGGCCGGCAGTTTCAGGCTATGGGTGATTTCTTCAATATCAATTGCCGTGGCGAGCCGGTTGCCAAAGCGCACTTTTTCAATATCCAGGTACAGTTGCAGGTATTCCAGTTCTTCCTTGAGGTTCACCCATTGGGTTTCATCTTTTTTGATGGTGCCTCTTAGAAAGTCGGACAATTGCTGTACCATTTTACGGGCTTCCTGCGGACGGCTGCCGATCAGGGCATTGATCGAGTTCAGGCTGTTGAATAAAAAGTGCGGCTGCAGTTGCTGACGCAGTTTAAACAGTTCGGCTTCCCGGGCCAGTTTTTCGGCATCTTTTTTCCGTTCTTCCTGTTCTTTTTGTTCCAGCTGACTGTACCAGAGTATACTCACCATGGTAATAAAACCAAGGAGCAGGAAAGCGAGGCTGAATCGGATCGATAGTGAATTGTGAAGGAGCAGTTTGTATCCTTCATACTGCCCGAGCAGGAGGCCCAGCAACCATTTGCTTAGTAATAGCCAGGCAATGGTCAACAGCAGGCAGAGAGCGAATACATTGATATATTGTTGTCCCCTTGGCAGGTAATAGCGTAGTACGATCATCACCAACAGGCAGGCCAGTAATAAAAGGATATTACTCAGTACAGCATCCACCGCAGCGGCTTGCCAGGGCAGACCAAAGAAATGCAGGAGCATGACATGGTCTGCAAGTATGATCATCCAGGAAGCGATAAAAATAATCCTGAACCGTATTAATGATAAAGGGGATTGCGCCATTTTAAGCCAGGTTCAGGATTTCGAGGGTGTTACCAAACCGGATCTGCTCCGCCTTTTGCTGTATAATATGCATATAACTCTCCGGATTTTCCTGTTCTTCTATCCGGCTGTATACCTCAGCTCCATCGATCAGTTCGTTGAGCTGATACAGTTCACTGACACTGATAAACTGCCATTGCACCAGTTGTAATTGCTGGTTGAAGAACATTTCTTCCTCATGCATGCCCATCAGCTGGGCTTTGTGGAAGGCCTCTTCTTTACTGCCGGCTGTTACCAGCCGTAACTGTTCATCAAACTGTGCAGTATGATTGCCATCGCCACAGATGATGCGGAAGACCATTTTGGTTAAGTACCAGTTCATAGTAGGTTGGTGATGATTGATTGTTGGTCTTATGACCAACAATCAAGGTTTATGGTTATGTTGTTGGTCTTATGACCAACAACTAGAAACTCTTTATCTCTATCCCCCCGAATATCACCGTGCCAGTGAGCACTAAGATCTTATCGCCGTTGCTGTTCATCACGCTCGCACTCCGTTTGTCCTCCAGCCCTCCGAAAATGGTCACGGCTTCGGATTTTACTTCCCAGTTGGCAGGGACAATCAGTTTGGTGCCGCCGAAGATGGTTGTAATTTCAATCGTGACTTTTCCATTGATATCAGCCTGGGTCAGGTTCAGTTCCGTTCCGCCGAAAATGTTTACAATATCACCTCCTTTAAAATCTTTGGAGAGTAGGATTTTTTTATCTCCGCCGAAGATGGAGGTTGAATCGACAAAGTCATCCTTGCTCCAGGTTTCTCCGGAACCCATAAAATTATCGGTACTACCGGTGGCACCAATATTTGTAGCCGTACCTGCAGTTGTGCCAGTATTCATTTTGTTTTCTTTCCGTACACACTGCTCCCAGGATTTGCGACGGGGCCGGATAATGATAAAGGCGCCGCCTGCAATCAGTAATAAGGGCCAGAAATAGCGGCGAATAGCGAGTTCGGGGTAGAACTCCTGTAACATAAAGAAGCTGCCGATGGCGATCAGCACGATCCACGCGGCTCCCCGGAACCCGTGCTTGAGCCCGAGAAAAAGACCAAGAGCGATCAGGAACATCTGCCAGCTGAAGATCCAGGCAGGCAGGTCGTCAAAACTGGCATGGAGCAGGGCCGCCACACCGATCAGGACAATAAAGAGTCCGGTCCAGACATGCCCATGTCGGGGGGCATTATCCATATATTGCTGACGTTGTTCTTCCCAGCGCATACGGTATTCCTCCCGGCGCTGTCGTCTTTCTTCTCGTCTTTGTTCGCGATCCATACAATCAATTTTCACCAAAACTAAGGTCTGAGACGCTTTGGGGCAAGCCGGAATGGGCTGGAGCGGGGGAATTATCGGTGAATGGCGGGAAACTTAGGGTGAAAGGGAGTAAGAACCAAGA
>CAZLRY010000213.1:0-5920 GCA_964561675.1 uncultured Chitinophaga sp. | reverse complement strand
ACCCAGAACCCGATGGATGTTCCGGCTGCTGTACTGGCCCAGCTGGGACTGAAAGTACAACACGCCCTGCGTGCCTTTACCGCCGCTGACCGTAAAGTGATCAAACAAACATCGGAGAACTATCCGGAAACGGAGTTTTATAAAACGGAAGACCTGATCACTCAATTAGGAACCGGTGAAGCACTAGTGACCATTCTCAATGAAAAAGGGATCCCCACACCACTGGTTCATTGTATGCTTCGGCCTCCGCAGAGCCGGATGGATATCCTTTCAGAAATGGAGATCGATGCCCTGGTGAGTCATTCAAAAATTGCCCGTAAATACAATGAAGTGATCGATAGTAAGAGTGCGTATGAGATCCTGACGGAGAAACTGGAAGAAGCTGCGAAAAAAGAAGCAGACCAAAAAGAGGAGGAGGCCGAAGCCAAAACGGAGAAAAAATCAACGAAGAAGGAAAAAGGATTTTTTGATGATCCGGTGGTGAAGAGTATGACCCGCACGGCCGGTAATACCATCGTCAGAACCTTACTGGGTGTACTCGGTCTCGGCGGCCGCACCCGCCGTAAGAGTTTATTTTAAATAGACCCGACCCGTCGCGTCCATCCCGATTTTATTTTCAGCCTGGAGAAAGCTCAGCACTTTCCAGGCTTTTTCTTTTTTAATGCCACTCAGTTGTTGCAGCAGGATTTTATTATCAACCGGAGCTGTTCCCAGTAACTGTAGTAACCGTTGCTCAATGGCGACAAACTCCTCTTTACTCAGTACCGTTGCTTTTTGTTTCAGGCAATTATCACAGATGCCGCAGTCCTTCATGTTGGCGTCGCCAAAATAATGGCCAATGATCCGGCTCCGGCATTGGGTGTCTTCCTGCACAAACTGAATCATCTGTCTCATCCGGCGGCGAAACTGCTCTTTCCGTTTATTATACGCCACCATATCAATAGATATATCACCGGCTTTCACGCGGTTACGCATCAGGTACACCTGGGGATTATCTTTTCTGGGTTGGTAGTGAATCACGCCGGCCTTATCCAGCATTACTAAATCATTTTTAACCGCCGCCGATTCCTTGCGGAGCAAACCCGCCAATACAATTTCTGAAACGGCCACCGGCATATCATAGATTCCCTCATAAGCCCTTAACAGGGATTTGATACAGGGTTCCAGATCCGGGTAATTTCCTTCAAATGCATACAGCCCTTCTTTATTGATCGTAAAGATCACCGTGGAGGGCAGGAATACCTGTTCGTTAAATGACAACCAGTCTTCCTGTTCCAGCGACCGCATCGCATTCATCAATGTGTGTGGAGCAAATGGGAATTTTTTCAGGAAATCAGCAATATCAAAATCATAATATTGCCCGCTGCCACTTCCCGTTGGTAACTGCAGGTAATTGGCCAAAGCCTGGTATACTTCCCTGATTTCTTCAAGCGAGGGAAAACGAATGGAGGCCATTTCGTCCAGTTCTTTCAAATCCCGCTCATCATACAACAATACCGCATACGAGGTCTTCCCATCCCGGCCGGCCCTTCCGGCCTCCTGATAATAATTCTCCAGACAATCCGGCACATCGGCATGTACTACAGTTCTTACATCCGGTTTATCGATCCCCATGCCAAAAGCATTGGTACAGACAATCACCCGGATCGTATTTTTGATCCAGGCTTCCTGTTTGGCGGACCGTTCTTCCTGGTTGAGTCCGGCATGGTAAAAATCTGCGGGTATGCCTTGCAGTTGTAACAGCTCAGCGATTTCTTTGGTGCGTTTCCGGCTTTTGCAATACACGATACCGGTACCCGGTACTTTTTTCAGAATATCAATGATCTTATTGATCTTGGAATCCATCCGGAAGCAACTATAGGAAAGGTTGGCCCTTTCAAATGACTGACGGTAAATCTGCGGCTGTTGTAATTCCAGTTTCTGTGCAATATCGTCCTGAACTTCAGGTGTGGCCGAAGCGGTAAGTGCCAGGATGGGCACATTAGGTAATTCGGTCCGCAGAGCGGCAATACGCAAATACGGTGGACGAAAATCATAGCCCCATTGTGAAATACAATGCGCTTCATCCACTGCTATCAGGTGTACGCCTAATCCGGGCAGGTATTCTTTAAACAGGCTGGTCTCTAATCGTTCCGGCGATACATACAGGAATTTACAATTACTCTCCATGGCGGTATGAAACGTGCGGATCACTTCCTTGCGGCTCATACCGGAGAAAATAGCAAAAGCAGTGATCCCTCTTTTGCGAAGGTTCTCCACCTGATCCTTCATCAGGGCGATCAATGGAGAGATCACCAGGCAAAGTCCGTCCATCGCCATGGCAGGGACCTGGTAGCAAAGTGATTTACCACCGCCGGTCGGCATCAGGGCCAGCACATCTTTCCCGTTCAGTACAGACTTTATAATATCTTCCTGCATCGGGCGAAAAGCATCATAGCCCCAGTATTCTTTCAGTATTTGCTTCGGGTCTGTCAAGTGATTTATTGCAGGCGACAAATTACATTATTGTGGCGGGAGTTCCTTTTCCGGAACGGGATCAGATCCCGGATTTTGTTTTATACCACTTTCTTGACAAATAATCTCACCGAGTTGATTGCCAGTACCACATCACTCAGTCCCATAACCAGGGCACCAAATGTAGGTGTAAGAAAACCGAGCGCAGCCACCGGTATGGCCACAATGTTATACGCGAAGGCCCAGAAAAGGTTTTGTTTAATTGTGAGGTAGGTATGTTTGCCTAATCCCAGCGCAGTGGGCAGATTCTTCAATCCGTGATTCATCAGGATCACCTGGGCACTTTGTACGGCGATCTGAGACGCATCATTCATGGAGATGCCGATTGTTGCTTTGGCCAGTGCCGGGGCATCATTAATTCCGTCCCCCACCATAGCCGTAGGCACCTGTTCACTGAGTGCTGCAATCTTATGCAGCTTCTGCTCCGGAGACTGTTCGGCAATCACGGTATCAATACCGAGTTGTACGGCCAGTGCATTGCATTTTGACTGCCGGTCGCCACTCAGCAGAATGGTTTTTATGTTTTTGCGGTGCAGATAATCTACCACTGCTTTCGCTTCCGGACGCAGTTCATCTTTCACGTCGATCCAGCCTTGTAATACCCCATTACGAAGTACATAAACATTATGTTGGTCTTCTCTGGTCAGTCCTTCGGCGGATTTATAGGAACCGGCCGTATATAAATTCCCTTCTTTATCAGTGGCCTGCATACCCAATCCTTTTACTTCTTCCACCTTTGCCCACTGTAACGGGTCTTTTATCTTCCATTGTTCAGTTATGCATTTTGCAATCGGGTGGTTGGAATATTTTTCAAGCGAATAGACGATTTGTTTAAATCCTTCTTCCGTAAGCCCGGCTTGCAGGATTTTCCAATCGCCGATCATGAACTGACCTGTAGTGAGTGTACCGGTTTTATCAAAGACCACTTGTTTAATATCCTTAAAAGTTTCCAGGCTGGTGGCATTGCGGAACAGGATACCGGTTTTTGCCGCACGTCCCAATCCTACAGCAATGGCGGCCGGTGTGGCCAGTCCCATAGCACAGGGACAGGCGATCACCAATACAGCTATACTCCGCATCAGGGCCGGAGTGAATTCTTTTAAAACAATCCAGCTGATCACCAGGGTAAGTACTGCAATAGCCAGTACAACCGGAATAAAGATGGCGCTGATTTTATCGGCCAGTTGCTGTACGGGTGGTTTTTCTCCCTGGGCCTGTTTGACCATATTGAGAATCCCGGAGAGTACCGTGTCATTCCCAACCGCGGTAACCTGTGTTTTAACGGTGCCATCTGTAATTACGCTGCCACCAATCAGCAAGTCTTTTGCTTTTTTATTTACCGGCATACTTTCCCCGGTAATGATTGATTCATTCACATGCACATTCCCCCATAATATTTTACAATCAATCGGAACTTGTTCTCCGCTTTTGATCAGTAACAAGTCACCAACCCGCAGCGCGGTATTTTCCACCGTAAAAATCTGTTCTTTATGTTCATCGTCAAAAGCAATCATGTTAGCCATCACTCTTTGTGATTTGGCCAGCTTATTTAGCTCCCGTTGCGTGGAGGCGATAGAGGCATCCTCCATATAGTTACCGAAAAAAACGAGGGTGATGATGGTGGCAGCAGTTTCATAAAACATATACTGTTCTGCCTGGCCGGTCAGTGATCCATAGAGGCTGTAAACAAAAGCCGCTGTGGAACCCAAGGCGATCAGTACATTCATATTGGGCATCCCGTTCCGCAGGCTCTTCCAGGCGCTCTTTCCGAAAAAACTCATACCAATTATATAAACCGGGATGGTTAAGCCCAGTTGCACCCAATGATTCATCAGCCAGTGGATATGCAGGCCTGGGACCATGTGGAGCATTAACAAGGCTGTAAAAGGCAGGCAGAACCAGAATCGTTGGAGGTGAGAGGTAAAGAATGGCGTGTCGATCTCATCGTGATCATGGCCATGTGCATGCCCGCTTGCTGAGGCAGTTATTACTTTGTATCCAAGGTCCGTTACCCCCGTGGCGAGTTTTTCTTCGGCTAAATCTGCGCTGCGGTCAAAACTCACATCGCCGGTGGCAAAATTGACTTTGATATTGGCGGCACCTTTTTTATCCAGGTATTTGTGAATGTTCAGCGCACAGGTGGTGCAGTCCATGCCCTCTACTTTCCATTGTACCTTTTCCATAGGGTAAAGTTACCAAAAGGGGGAAAGCCGGAGGTTCCTCAAGCGGGAATATGTTTACAACATGGTTGCTATAACGCCTTATTTTTGTGGTATGGAATGGAAATTTTCTGTGGAAACCATTAAAATGACAGCGGCCTCTTTTCTAAATCAGGCCGGGTCTGCTAGTGTTTTTGCCTTTCATGGTCCGATGGGGGCCGGTAAAACCACGTTTATCCATGCTCTCTGCGAAGAACTGGGGGTGAAAGATGTAGTGGGGAGTCCTACTTTTTCAATTATCAATGAATACCGCTACCCGGCGGATGGGAAAATGAAGCCACTCTATCACATGGATCTTTACCGGTTGCGGGATGAGGAGGAAGCCCAGCGGGCCGGTGTGGAAGATGCCTTATACAGTGGTCATATCTGCCTGGTGGAATGGCCCGAAAAAGCTCCGGGTATTTTTCCGGAACATACAATAAATGTGTTTATTGAACTGGTGGATAACCAGACCCGAAGGCTTAGAATCGCCAATAATTAATTAGCTTTGGAGTAACGACTGTTTACCTTAGCAATTAACTTCATGAGTCAGCAAAAACCCAAAATAAGCACCACTTTCAGCTACGAAACGCTGGAAGAAACCCTGGATATCCGCCCTAAGGCGGAGGGAATGATGATCGGCATCCCTAAAGAAATTGCTTTTCAGGAAAACAGGGTGGCGCTGACCCCCGATGCGGTGGGGGTATTAGTGAGTAACGGCCACCAGGTGATCATCGAACATAATGCCGGAGAAGCCTCCCATTTCCGCGATAAGGATTACAGCGAAGCAGGTGCAAAAATCGTATACGACCGTGAGTCGGTTTATAAAGCACCAATATTAGTTAAAAGTGCCCCGGTGATTGAAGAAGACCTGCCGTTGCTGCAAATGAACCAGATTATTATTTCCCCGATTCATCTGTCTGTATTGAAGGCGATGATCCTTGAAAAAATGATGGAGAAGAAGATAACGGCTATTTCTTTTGAAAACCTGAAGGATGACAGTGATTCCTATCCCATTGTCCGTAGTATGAGTGAAATTGCGGGGAGTGCAGTAATGCTGATTGCGGCGCAGTACCTTGGTTCTGCCAATCATGGCAAGGGTGTTTTGCTTGGCGGTATTTCCGGTATTGCTCCCACCAAGGTTATCATTATTGGTGCCGGTATTGTGGGTGAATATGCGGCCCGTGCGGCTCTTGCGCTGGGTGCTT
>CAZLRY010000212.1:0-5923 GCA_964561675.1 uncultured Chitinophaga sp. | reverse complement strand
GATACCCGCGATAATGCGACTGTTTACTCCGGTTCCCAATTTGGATTTTACGGCCGGTATAACAAAAATGCAAGAGGCGCGCAGAAACAATTACATCCCCAACATGAATTAGGCGACAAACCCCTGCGCTTCAACTGGCAGACCCCCATCCTGCTGAGTAAGCATAACCAGGATGTATTGTATTTCGGCAGCAACCGTTTCCACCGGTCCCTGAACAAAGGTGATTCAATGGCCGTACTCAGTACCGACCAGACCAATGGTCGGGTGGCAGGTAATGTGCCCTATGGCACCATCACCACAATTTCCGAATCTCCCTTACGTTTTGGCTTGATCTACACCGGAACGGATGATGGAAATATCCATGTGAGTAAAGATGGAGGATATAGTTGGGAGCAGCTGAATAAGACAGCGACTGCTGAAGTCAAAAGTCAAAAGTTAAAATTAAAAACGGCAGACTCAAAGTTGAATACACAAGGCTTATGGGTAAGCCGCGTTACTGCTTCGCAGTATAAGGAAAGCCGGGTATACACATCTTTAAACGGCTATCGTTTTGATCATTTTGCCCCTTACCTCTATGTGAGTGATGATTACGGAACTACCTGGAAACAGATCGGCAAAGACCTGCCCAATGAACCCATCAATGTAGTGAAAGAGGATCCGAAGAATGACAGCATTCTTTATGTAGGAACAGATGGTGGATTGTATGTAAGTTTTGATGCCGGTAACAGTTTCATGCTCTGGAATAACGGCATGCCCGAGTCGGTACCGGTACATGATATTGCCATCCAGCAAAGGGATAATGAGATCGTATTGGGCACCCATGGCCGCAGTCTGTATGTAGCCAGCCTCAATAATGTACAGGCTGTTAAAAAAGATCCGGAATGGATGAAGAAAAAACCGCAGCCGAAGAAAGAAGAGAAACAAAATGAGGAAGAGGACGATGAGAGCAAACCTGAAATAGATTAAAAGAAAAGTCCGGAAGTTAATTGCTTCCGGACTTTTCTTTTATACGATCCGATCAGCATTTAGAAATAACTGACGGGGAATTTCATACAGGATCAAAACTGGTGGAACCGTTCAAAACAGGCTTTCTCCAGCATTTCCCGGTCGTCAGGGTGGGCGATTTCAATCAGTGATTTGGCCCTTTGACGAAGGTTTTGTCCAAACAGATAAGCGATTCCATACTCGGTCACCACATAGTGAATATGTCCACGGGTGGTTACCACACCGGCGCCTTCTTTAAGAAATGGTACGATCCGGCTGGTGCCTTTGTTAGTGCGGCTGGTTAACGCAATAATCGGTTTACCTCCTTCACTCAGCGCAGCACCCCGCATAAAGTCCATCTGTCCGCCAATACCACTGTACTGACGCGTTCCGATTGAGTCAGCACATACCTGACCGGTAATATCGACTTCAATGGCACTGTTGATCGCCACTACTTTCGGATTACGGCGGATCACGTGCGGGTCATTCACATAATCAATATCAAGGAAAACGAAGGCCGGATTATCATCCACATAATCATACAGCCGGCGTGTACCCACTGCAAACCCGGTAACGGTTTTGTTAGGGTGTATCCTTTTCTTAGTATTGTTTATTACGTCATTGTCAAACAGGTCGATGATTCCGTCACTGCACATTTCGGTATGCACCCCGAGGTCCTTGTGATTGTGCAGCGCTTTTAGCACCGCATCCGGAATGGTACCAATACCCATCTGCAGGGTACTGCCGTCTTCAATCATACCGGCAATCAGCTGGCCGATCTTCAATTCATCATCTTTCACTTTGGATCCGTAATCCACCTGTGGTAATTCTTCCTCATGGTAGACCATGGCGGTAAAACGGCTGGTATGCACCAGGCTGTCACCATGTGTTCGGGGTACCCTTGGATTCACCTGGGCAATAATATGGGTGGCGGTATTCACTGCACTGCGGGCCACGTCTACGGATACGCCCAGAGAGCAGTATCCATGTTTATCAGGAGGTGACACCTGAACCAGGGCCACGTCAATAAGCAAATGCTTGCGAAATAAATCAGGGATATCACTTAAAAACACGGGTACAAAATCTGCACGGCCATCATTTACGGCTTTACGTACAGATTCTGAAACGAACATGCAATTGATATGAAAGGATTCAGCATACTCGGGCTTATCCAGTTCAATATCACCCTGCACCGTAATAAATGTGAGTTCCACATTACGGAGTTCAGGTGCTCTTTTACCAAGTTCTCTGAGCAGGTATAAGGGGGTTTGGGCAGAGCCCTGGACAAAAACACGGTCACCGGATTTGACAACGGAGAGTGCGGCTTCGGCGGTTTTGAATTCAAATGGAGTTCTCATGCTGCAAAACTATTGCTATTTACAGATTTCAGAATGATTTGGCTTATCATCCGCCTTGATAATCATCAGTAGATTTAATGAGAAAGCAACCAGTCGATGGCCAGTTCATAGCCCCGGAGGCCCAAACCGATGATACTGCCTGCGGCTTTGGCGCTAACATGTGATAGTTTGCGAAAATCCTCCCGGGCATGTACATTGGAAATATGGACTTCCACCACCGGGATTTTAATCGCGGCAATGGCATCCCCGATGGCGACCGAGGTATGGGTGTATCCCCCCGGATTAAAAACGATACCATCAAATTCAAACCCTACCCGCTGTAACTCATTGATCAACTCACCTTCCACATTACTCTGGTAATAACTGATCTCAATATTGGCATATTTATGACGAAGGGCGGGGAGGAATTCCTCAAATGACATGGAACCGTAAACACCGGGTTCACGCTTACCCAGCAGGTTCAGGTTTGGTCCGTTGATAATTGCTATCTTCATTTCCCGAAAATACTTGAAAATAATACAACAACCATATGACCCTTCTTGAAGCTATTTATGGCAGTCAGTACCAGGAAATCAGCCAGCGTGGTGGCGATGGCAGCAAAGGTCGATTTAATGGCAATCTCCTGATCAGTGTAATATTCTTACTCCTCCTGCTGACCGTGATATTTGTTTTAATGCTGATTCCGGGCATGAATGAATCGATGACCCGGTCCATGCGAGGTTTTACCGGAAGTGTAAGTGGGAAAAACATGGGCAAACTCCTCGCCATCCCCGTTTTGTTTCTCCTCGTGGCCCTGGCCAATTTTACAATAGGTACAAAAAAAAATTATACCCGGATCATCGAACGCTTCAACAATTACCCGGAAGAAGTCCGGAAAAAAGCCAATAAAAAAGTTCTGACGGTATTCTTTTCCATCTTCGGCATTTTGATTCTTGCGGTGATTTTACTGGTGAACAGGTAAAAAAAACGTCCCGGTAAATCCGAGACGTTATGTATTTTTTCCTGTATTTATCTATGTGTACCTAAGAACCTATGTTTCTATCTGTTAAACCTTATGTGATCTGACCAATTCCAGGAACTCATCAAACAAATACCTTGAATCATGTGGTCCGGGAGTGGCTTCCGGATGATATTGCACCGAAAAAGCAGGCTTGCCTTTTACCCGGATCCCCTCGATGCTCTGGTCATTCAGGTTGAGGTGCGTGATCTCGATATGGTCGGCTTTCTTCACTGCTTCGGGATCCACACCAAAACCATGGTTCTGGGTCGTGATTTCCGAACGGCCGCTGATCAGGTTCTTTACCGGGTGATTGAGTCCGCGGTGACCGTGGTGCATTTTGAACGTGGGAATATCATTGGCCAGGGCCAGGAGCTGGTGTCCGAGGCAGATGCCGAACAACGGCTTTTCTTCTTTCAGGATCTGTTTAACGGTGGCTACCGCATAATCCATGGGAGCCGGATCGCCGGGGCCGTTGGAAATAAAATAGCCATCGGGCTGAAATTGCTTTACTTCTTCCAGCGGGGTTTTGGCCGGGAATACCTTCACATGGGCACCGCGGTCCACCATACACTGGAGGATATTCTTTTTCACCCCGTAGTCCATCACCGCAATCCGTATCCCGGAGGCCGCATCCCCCAGTTCGTAACTGGCGGAAGTACTTACTTTGGAAGCCAGCTCAAGACCATCCATATTGGGGGTTTCGGCCAGCTTTTTCTTCAATACTTCAATATCGGTGGTCTCGGAGGAAATGATACAGTTCATAGCACCCTTGGTCCGGATCTGGGCCACCAGCGCCCGGGTATCCACCCCTTCAATTGAAACCACCTTGTTTGTTTTCAGGTAATCATTCAGTGAGCCATTGGCCATTTTGCGGGAATACTGGTCTTCCAGGTTCCGCCCGATCAATCCATTGATCTTCACACTGTCCGACTCCACGTCCCCGTCTTTAACCCCATAATTCCCGATATGCGCACTGTTCATGATCAGGATCTGGCCAAAATAACTGGGGTCGGTAAACACTTCCTGGTAACCGGTCATCCCGGTATTAAAACAGATCTCGCCGGTGGTCGTCCCAATGGCGCCAAAAGCCTGGCCATGGTGCACGGTTCCGTCGGCTAACAATAAAACAGCGGGAATGGAGGAATTAGGCATTTTTCAGGGCTTTGCTTGTTTAAAAACAAATTGCGCAAATGTAGGGCAAAATGAGGGATTCGGCAGAACGAAATTGTAAAGGAGTTATTCACAGAATAAAAATTCGGGTAAGAAAAACTGCGGTTACAAGTTCTTAAACAAGCAACCGCAGATATCTTATTTTGGCCATAGATTTTTGACCTCCTCACATACATTGTTAATTACTGCCATATCCAGCCTTGAAACTTCAGTTGCTGGCACAATCCTTTCACTAAATACATCCAAGGACAAGCATAGCTCTGGCATGACAATCTCACCACGTTTTGCCACATGTTTCTTAAGAAATTGAAAAAGTAATCCTGAGACAATTTTTGATTGTTGAAAGTCAAATGGGGATCCTTTACAAATATGTATTTTCACTGCACCGTAAACGGTTTTTCCTTTATACTTCCCGCGTAGAATGACATCTGGAGCAATTTTAATATTTACTCCATTCAGAATAATAGCTTTTTCAGTCTGATTAACAGCTTCAATTTGCAAATCAGAAAGTAACTTAGGGATTCTGATACCTTTCATAATTTCAATCGCTTCAATTGAAACACGTTTATCAATAATCTGTCTCGAATTTTTAGGAACTCTAACTTTAAGTTCATCAATTACTTTCTCTAATGGACTCTTATCCTTTACATTCAGAAAGTACTTCTTAATTGCACCCTTTGCTTTCTGATACCATGGTATTAGAAACTGGTTTGGGCTGATTTGCTGAACTAAGATGCGTTTTTTTGAAGCTAAACTTGATGCAGAAAATTCCGCAAATTGATTTATAGAAATTCTATATGTTGACATAATCTTTAATTTTTAAATTTTTAAATGAAAAAAGGTGCAGCCCTATGAGCTGCACCATAAAATGCTATGAATAAACTGGAATACGATTTTTGAGCCAATCCCATGCATCCATGGTAAGCCAACCACTAAAATTCCATTTTACTTCAACAATCAAAATTTGATCGTTACCGTCTAAGTGAGGCTTTAACCTCTCCCAAACTTGCTCTGAAGACTCAGATGTATACAACATCCAGGTTGAGCCTAATAAATGATACCATTCATTGGTTTGTTTCAGTTCACCATGAAGACCAGAATAATCTTTACCGGACTTCATAAGGTCATACGAAACACTGTAAACTTTTTTCATATTTAAAAAGTTTATTTGACGATGTCTTTTGGATATTTCCTACGGTTTCAAGACACCATATGACCGGAGACCTGTTTTGGGATTTTCTTTAAAAGAATGGGCTAAACTGAACTTTGTATTATGTTCAAACGTATATTAGCCAAGAAATATTAATCCTGAAAGGGAGGCTTTTAGCCCACAAGTCTCTTCCCTTTCTTGTTGCCCGGTAGATGCTGATACATCCGCCGGGCTTTTTTATGCCCGCCGGGCACTCGAAAT
>CAZLRY010000211.1:0-5937 GCA_964561675.1 uncultured Chitinophaga sp. | reverse complement strand
TTTCCACCCATATAATCCTGGTACAGATCGATCTTGATGATCCGGCATTTTCCATCCGGACCCTTTGCCCCGATGGCGGTCCCGATCTGCCGGTATTCAGGCAAACCGGAAATGTCATTTTTCTTAACGTACCAGTCGGCGGTCAGCAATGCCTGGCTTACCAGGGTGTAGCCCGGATATTTTTGGGTAAAATATTGTTTGAACCAGCCTTCCTGTTCCGGATTACGGGTTACCGCCTTGGGCATATATACATCCGCGATTTCTCCATCCCGGTTCTTTTTGATCAGGGCCAGCAGGGATTTATTATCCGGGTATTGTTTTAACCCTTCCTCAATCCGGCTGATCCCATCATCCACACCCGGCGTTTCGGGAAATATTTTTTTCAAAGCCTTCAGGTAGGCGAGTTCACTTTTTAATGCCTGAATACTTCCTTTGGCCCGGCAGATCAGGTTTTCCACCGGGGTCTGCTGATCGTTCGTGAAAGTGCCCTGTTTTTCAATAAAGCCGAAATGATAATCGATCTGTTCGAAACTTTTGCCAGTCCCGGCTTTTTTAAAATTCTCTGTGGCCATCTTCATTTGTTTCGGATCGCTGGCCCCGCTGAGAAACTGTTGTACAAAGGCCTCAAATTGCTGTATTCGGGTCTCACTTAACACCTGGTAATCGTTGCAGGGAGAGGAGGTGAAGTAGTCTCGTAATACTTGTGGAACCATAAAATTCTTTAGGAATTTGGCAGTGCGTTTTCCCCTGGCCGTATCTTCTAATACTTTTTCATAAGGATTTGCATCGGGAGAATGGCGCGGATTTTCCCGGCCGGGTTGGGCAAAAAGACTGCTCAGGCAGATACTCAGTATACCAAATAAGAATATTTTTTTCATGTGTAATGTGTTAATGGATTATTTATTAAGGTTTTCGCAGGGAACAATGATCGGCGGGCCGGGCATTACCAGGGTGGCTGCACTGTATTTACCGCCGCCTTCATACGTTTGCTGCACCCGGCCTGTGGCAAAACCACAACTGCCATCTGCTTTTTTTATGGCCATATTCACATCTGCTTCTTTGTACAAGGGGATATCCAGTGCGTTTTTTTCGATGACCCAGGCGGAAGTAATATGTACTTTCACTACGGTGATCTTGTCCTCGGCCCAGCTGGATTCGTATCTTTTTTTCACCATTTGTTCGATGGCCGGATCACTCATCACGGCTTTTTTCATCCGCAGACTTTTTACCCATTCCAGGTTGTTTTTCTCCATTTTGGCGATATAGTCTTCCCGGCTGCCGTATTGTTTAATGGCAGTTTCAGCTTCCGCCAGTTTTTCCTCGAGCGAAATGGCTTCCGGGTACACTTTCATGGCACCGGCGATATAGGCTTTGTATAAATACAGATCCTGGAGATAAGAAACATAGGAAATACTTCTGCCATTATTGAAACCGTCAGCCGCATTTTTAATTGCGATTGCCAATCCATGCACTTTACTGGTGATCACACTGTATTTACTTTTAATGACTGCCGCTGTTGGTTTGTTTTTCAGGAACGCATTTACCCTGGTTTCAAATTCAGCAATCACTTTATCACTTTCAGCAATTGCTTCCAGCATGGCCGGTTTATTGGAAGAACGGTCACCCGGCAGGTTGATCGTTCCTTTGGTAAAAAGAAAGGAATTGTCAAACAACAGGTCCATTTCTTTTTGGGTGTTTTGGGCGCCATCCCTGGAGTAGCCACCCCGGTTGCCACCGGGCTGGGCGGATAGTACGGCAGGTGCTGACAGCATAACGATGAAGAGAAGACGGATTAGTTTCATTTTTATGTTTTTTAGTAAAGAGATATTACTTAGTCGCATAAAACTAACCGGGAGGCTGCCTTTTTTTTCCTGAGATAAACAATTTACAGGTGGGAACAAGCAAGTGATGGGGTGGAGTGAACAGGCGATTTGACAGCAGATGCAACCCATATAAAAAAATGGCGGGCCCGAAACCGGAACCCGCCTGTTCATGGATGAATCAGACTTTACTGCTCAGGGAAATGGTCCGTGTATACGGTGCCATAATTTATGGAGATAATGCTGCAATGGGTAAGGCCTTCCTGCAAACCTGACTGGTCAGGATGACCCTCCACAACCAGCTCTGTGTCTTCTTCAAGACTATCCAGCTGTACCGTTTCAGTACCGGAAAACCGGCAGGAAAATGGCCGGGGATTCGTACTTAATGAATCTTCGTCAACCAGGTATATATGCCCGGATTTTTTATTTTTTCGCAGCAGCCCTTTTACCAATACCGGGGAGAATGATTTTGTTCCGGACAGACGGGTTGCTGCTGTTACTGAGAGCAATTTCCCGGACTTTTGTTTGCTGTTACTGCCATTTGCTTGTTGCCGGTAAGACAGGAGTATCACGATCAGAATGGCACAGATGCCCAGCAGCCGGCGGAAAAGGGGTGGATTCATGGGGTGTTGTTTTAACGGATTCAAACCTACAAACCGTATTTTGGTCTTTCCGGCCAGATAAACAAGTGAAGGGCTGTATTCGTTAAACGAGGGGTCCGGCTTTACAGTTGTATATTCAGGTTTAAGCGGTTTTTTCGATAAAAAACGGTTGCCGGCAAATCAGTTATTCATTTCCGGCTATCATTTATTTGTTTCGGGGTATTTACTGTTAAGGTGGCTGTGCCATTGAAAGCCCTGCCAGTAGCTTTACAGATATGCAGCTGGTATCTGTGTCGCACACCCACATTCGTCTGTTGGATATCCACCATCAGGTGGCAGGGGAACTGATTTACAGGAATGTAACCATGAAAGAGGCTACCCTCCGGGTGCAGGACATTTATGCTTTACGGTATACGGGTACAGGAAAATGGGAAAGCTTCAGGTTGGAGGAAAAGAAAGAGAAACTGCACAGCAGGATGAAAGTCAACCGGGGAGCCGTGATGGAACTGAGTTTTCCTCTTCGTCGTAAAACTTACCGCTTTAAGCGTTCCGGTGCATGGCGCCTGCGCTTTGTCTTACTGAACAAGCAGGGTGAAGAGATAATGGGTATACTTCCCGGAATTAACTGGAAGAAAATGATCCATGATTTTACCCTGCAAATTAATGAAGAGTTCAGGGAAGAGTGTTCATCTTTACTTATTTTACATGCGGTTCATTGCGCCAACTGCTGGATGAGTATGATGAATGGCGGCCCTGTTCCGGCATTGGTAAGCGTATAATCTTCCTTAAAACGAAAGGACAGAATGAAGCATACTTTTCTAATACTGCTGTGGTTTATCGTGATCCGGGTTTCCGGCCAGGGCACCTGTGATTGTTCCCTTGCGGATGGGAAAGCGGGCTGGTCCCTGCTCCTTCAATCACCGGATAAGAACTGTCAGGCGCTTGGCTATGAAGTATATGCCGAAGAACTGGTAAAAGGGAAAAAGCTGGATTCGGCCATGTATTGCCTGGAAAATGCATTGAATTTTTACCTCTACAGTAACTGTCCCCCGTTTCGTCAGGCGGCTGTATATAAGCAGATGGCTTCCATTGCTGAGAATAAGGCCGATTTTTCGTCGGCACTCTCATTTAACCTGAAAGCACTTGAGCTGACTGAAAAGGAAAATAATGGGTTGGAACGGGCTTCAGTTTTACTGAATATTGCCCAGGTGTTTAACCGGCTGAAGCAGTCTGACAAGGGAATTGAATATACCAGGCAATCATTGCCGTTGGTGGAAAAACTGAATGCATCTGTCACAAAAGCAGAATTGCTGAATAAGATCACGGCCAGGTATTTTTATTATTTCCAGGATATTCAGCAACCTGTATTTGCCGACACCGCGGAGTATTATGTGCGGCAGGCACTTTCTGTGGCTAGAGATGTGCAAAATATAAAAGAGCAGATTATTGCCCTGACCCGTTTAAATGCGATTTATGAAAGCAGGGGGGAATATAAAAAAGCGCTGGACTTTATTGACCAGGCGCTTGTAATGTGTGTACAGGGGGTCCATGGCCGTCAGCTAACCACCCTGTATGGTGATAAAGGTAACTTACTGCGTCAGATGGGTGATTTTAAAGAAGCCCGCCGGTTTGCGGACTCCTGCCTGTATTATTGTGAGGCCGAAAAATATCCCCCGCTTATTTCCAATGCGTGGAGCCTGATCTATGATATCGAAAATCAAGCCGGTAATTTTAAAGAAGCACTCTTTGCAAGGAATAAGGAGAAGCATATTAATGACAGTCTCAGTTCTGCGGACCGTGCCCGGGCCGTGAATGAACTGGAAAAAAAGTATAACCAGGCAAAAAATGAGCGAACCATTCGTGAACTCGCCCAACAAAAACAAATATGGATACTGATCGGGGTGGCCGGATTGCTGGTGGCCCTTGTTATTGCTTTTTTCCTTCGACAGCAGTCATTAAAACACAAACAGAAAATTCTTGAAACCGAGCAACGGCTGAACCGGGCCCGGATGAATCCACATTTTTTCTTTAACGCGCTGGCCTCTCTGCAAAGCTTTGCCATCCGGGAGAATGACGGACAGGCTATTGCGGTCAATCTTTCCAAGTTCAGTCATATCATGCGGGAAACACTGGAGAGCACCTATAAAGAATATATAACGGTGGAACAGGAGATCGATTTTCTCCGGGAGTATCTCGATGTTCAAAAGATCCGGTTTCCGCAGAAATTCAGTTTTACAATAGAGGCAGATCCGGATCTGGAAACAGATGAAGTACAGATTCCGGCGATGATCATTCAGCCATTTGTAGAAAACAGCGTAGAGCATGGATTCAGCGGCATAGATTATACGGGTAATATCCGGGTATATTTCAGTAAGCAAGGAAAGGAATTGCGGATTTTGATTGAAGATAATGGCAAAGGGTTGATTACCGGAAACCAGGATAAAGAAGGTCATGTAAGCCGGGCCAGCCAGATCATCCGGGACCGGATTTACCTGCTGAACTTAAAGCTCCGGACGAAAGCCAGTTTTAGTATTGATAGCGGTAACGGTCAGCAAGGGGTACAGGTAAAGATTCACCTGCCATTACTATATAAAGAAGATATATAATATGCGCATACTCATCATCGATAATGAACCAGCATTGCGGAGCGGGCTCCGTCAGCTGGTGAATTCCATAGGTAAGCCGGAAGATCAGGTAGAGGAGGCAGAAGGGGTTATGACAGGACTGGATAAAATAGCCAGCTTTGATCCGGATCTTGTTTTCCTGGATATTGAAATGGAAGACGGTACGGGATTTGACCTGTTAAAGCAGTTGAATAACCCGTCCTTTCAGCTGATTTTTACCACGGCACATAATAAGTACGCGATTCAGGCATTTAAGTTCAGCGCGATTGATTATTTACTCAAACCGGTAGATCCGGGCGAACTGGCGGCGAGTATGGAAAAGGCCAGGACCAATATCCGTAAATCGGACCTGAATAACCAGCTGGCCGTGCTGATGCAGCAGTTGTCTGCCAAACCAGGGCCTGAAAAAAAAATAGTACTGAAGGATATTGAATCCACTTATTTTGTAAAAATCAGTGATATTCTGTATTGTGAAGCGGGGGGTACTTATACAAAATTCTATATTGATGGTTCAGACCCGATCCTGGTCTCCAAGAACCTGAAAGAGTATGAAGCCATACTAGAGCCCCATGGGTATTTACGCACCCACCATTCATACCTGGTGAATCCCGATAAGATCAAAATGTATGATAAAACCGACGGCGGGGCATTGATCCTGGTCAGCGGGCACTCCATTCCGGTCAGTCAGCGGAAAAAGGAGATGATTTTGCAGATTCTGGAGAACCGGTAATTATTTGCATAAATCTTTCCCTCAATCGCGCAATTAATATTTTAGTCTTGTTCACCGGCATATATCGAAAATACCCGGACTGATTTTGATTGTTAAAATTGATAGAGCTGGCCTATTCAAAGGGCGCTGGAATTTTAATTTTCAGTAACTAAAGCCTGGCT
>CAZLRY010000210.1:0-5971 GCA_964561675.1 uncultured Chitinophaga sp. | reverse complement strand
ATACTATTTTATCTGATTATTGTATTTATTAACCCTGATTTAAGCCCAATATTCCGGATTTTTCCTTTTTAGCAGGAAGAAAATAAAAGATAATAAAAAATAAACAGATGTCAATATGATACTTTTTTATCTATTAGCTAGTAACTTTATCTCAAAGGCCTGCCATGCATAAGAATATTCTCCGGGAAATTACCCCGCTGACTCCCAGTGATTGTTTTACCATCTTCACCCGGGTAAAGACGGACTTTGATTTTCCCTTGCATTACCATGAAGAACTGGAACTGAACTTTATACACAATGCCAAAGGAGCCCGGCGGGTGGTGGGCGATCATATTGCTGAAATAGATGACCTGGAGTTGGTGCTGGTGGGATCAAATCTGCCGCATGTATGGCAGACCCATAAATGCAAAGGACGGAAGATCACTGAAGTCACGATTCAGTTTCACAAAGATCTCTTTGATGAAAAATTTCTCCGCCGCAACCAGATGAGTTTTATCCGCAACCTGCTCGAGCGTTCGGCCAAGGGCATTCTGTTCTCCCGTACCACAGCAGAACAACTGAAATCACGGCTGCTGGCTCTCGGACAAAAACAGGGCTTTGACTCCGTTCTGGAACTGGTATCGATTCTGCATGATCTCTCTGTATCCCGAAATATGCACACGTTATCTGATGCGACTTTCAGCAATGCGGAACTCTCTTATAACAGCCGCCGGATAGAAAGAGCCTTTGAATACATGAATGAAAATTTTCACAAGAACATTACACTGACTGAAGTCTCCAAACTGGTGAATATGACGGATGTCTCCTTCAGTCGTTTCTTTAAAGCCAAAACAGGAATTACGTTTATTGACAGTTTACTGGAATTACGTTTAGGCCATGCCTCCCGCTTACTGATTGATACCACTGAATCGGTTTCAGAGATCGCTTACGACTGCGGCTTTAATAATATCTCCAACTTTAACCGCCTCTTTAAGAAGAAGAAGAACTGCACCCCAAAAGAATTCAGGGAGAGCTACAGCACAGACAACCGGGTGTTTATCTGATGGCCATCCGGCCTATGCTCACTTCCTGATCCACTCCTGTAAAAGGGTCAGATATCAATATTTTTACATTTTTTTACATACTTATTCGGAAATTTTCCGAATAAAATGATATATTTTGTCATATAATTGTTTTATTTTTGGTACTAAATCGGAAATATTCCGAATTAAAGCCAATATTATGTACTTCCAGGAAGCCATCGCCCCATATGCCGGTC
Organism: uncultured Chitinophaga sp.; assembly: GCA_964561675.1. GTDB lineage: Bacteria > Bacteroidota > Bacteroidia > Chitinophagales > Chitinophagaceae > JJ008. The sequence goes on along the minus strand of CAZLRY010000210.1, from coordinate 4,713 downwards.
AGCCGCTGACCCAGCAATTGCTACTGGATATCCTGAGGGAGTACAAAAGGCCTTATGATAAAATTACTGAGCTGGTAAAACAGGAACAGCTGATCCAGGTAAAAAGGGGTCTGTATATTCCCGGCGCTAAACTGAAACTGCCGCCACCGGTATCCTTTCTGCTGGCCAATCATTTATACGGACCCAGTTATGTTTCCCTGGATTCAGCCCTGTCCTTCCATGGATTGATTCCGGAACGGGTTTTTGAAATCAGTTCAATGACACTCAGAGCGGCAAAGACCTATGATACAAATGCGGGCCGGTTCAGTTACACCAAAATGCCCCAGCCCTATTATAGTTATGGCATTCAGTCTGCCGAACTGGCCACTAATCAGGTGGCCCTGGTTGCTACTCCGGAGAAAGCGCTCTGTGATCGTATCATCAACACTTCCCAGCTTCAGCTGCGTAGCGTTAAGCAGACCATTGACTTCCTGACGGAAGATCTCCGGATAGAAAAAAGCAGTCTGCGGCAACTGGATGCCGGAGCTATCAGCCGTTGGATCAAAATAGCTCCAAAAAAAACAAGTTTAGCGATGTTGGTCAAAACACTGAATAGTTTATGATAAAGGAATGGCTGGAAACCTATAAGCCCGCGCATACGGAGGACGCTTTGCAGGCCCTGCGGGAGATCATGCAGGAAATAGCCCTGGCCGGATTACAACGCAGTGGCTTTTTTGAAGTGGCCGCATTTTACGGAGGCACGGCCCTCCGTATTTTTCATGGGCTGCCCCGCTTTTCAGAAGATCTGGACTTTTCATTACTGGAAAAAAACAACGACTTTTCCCTCGCCCCTTACCTGGAAGGAATGGAAAATGAATTTGCCGCCCTCGGCATAAAAGTCAGTGTGCGGGAAAAAAGTAAAACAACTATTACAGCCTTTGATTCCGCTTTTCTGAAACCCGATACCACCTGGAAGGAACTTATCATAAAAGCAGTACTCCCGGATGAACGGATCAAACTGACCCCGGAGATAAAAATCAAACTGGAAGTGGATACGATGCCCCCTCCCGGTTTTGATACAGAAGAAAAACTCGCTTTAAAGCCATTCTCTTTTTACACCAAATGTTTTACCCTGCCGGATCTGTTTGCCGGTAAGATGCATGCCTTACTATTCCGCAAATGGAAAGGACGTGTAAAGGGAAGAGATTGGTTTGACCTGGAATGGTACATTCAGAAAGGAGTTCCTTTGCACCTGGATCATTTCCGTCAACGGGCCATTGACAGTGGTGACTGGACAAAAAAAACGATGACTGAAAAACAATTTAACCAGCTGCTGACCGATAAAATAAAAGCCATATCGTTTAAAGCGGTAAAGGAAGACATTATTCGCTTTATACCGGATGCGAAAGTGCTTGAGATCTGGTCAGCGGAGTATTTTAATGATTTATCTGAAAAAATTAAATTCGGGTAACCGCATTTTTATCTGAGCAGCCCTGAGACTAAAACAGTATCAGCAAAATCTTTCAGGCTGGCATAGATTTCTTTTCTTTCCTCGGCAGGTATAAATAATTTATACTGGATGGTGTCCATACGCGGAATCCTGACCTGCCATTTAATACTGTCTGTTACCACATTAGTCTTCGTTGTACGGATGAATACCCGCACATTCAGGTGATTGTATGGATGTTGCATAAACCGTTTTGTCCATTCCTCCTTTTCCGCTTCATTCATCAATCTGTTGTTTTCTTTGAGGAAATCCGTCTGCTCCTTTAAGTATTTCTGAAAATGTTCACTTAGTAATGCTTTTCGCTCCGTAGTATCCAGCACTACCCACTTTTTCATTGTAAAACAGATTCGTAAAAAATCCTGCAGCGAATCAGCCGGAACCGGTGGCTGATAAAAAATGATAACAGGCCGGTTATTAGCTGTTCTGCCATATGGCTTCACTATAAACGCCATTAAACAGAAAACAACACTTGTAAAAAAAACCACTCTAATCATGTCACTAGTTACTGAAAATTTCAAATACGCACAATACTACTTTCGGGTTATAAAAAAAGAACCCGCTTCTCAGCGGGTTCTGCTTTAATGGGTACCATCTTTATTTGGTTTTCCGTCCTAGACTAATCTGTTGGGGAGATCAACCACAACCTCCCTGGTTGCCGCAGTTCAGGCATTTGTAGCAGGCGCCGCTACGCATCATGATATTACCGCACACATTACAAGCCGGTGCATCACTCTGCATATTCTTGGCTACCGCATTCATCGCATCCATGCTGCTTTCACTCTTCACCGGTTGTGCGGCCCGTTGCTGGGCTTTCGCCGGCTGGGGGGCTACTGAACCGGAAGAAGGTGTTACACGTACACTGGAGAGCTCAGGCTCTTTTACATACTCCAGGGGATTTGAAGGGACTTCATCCCAATCATCCCCACCGGTATTCATCACTTCGGGTTTATCCAGTACATGCACGAGGTCGGTACGTCCGAGGTACTCATAACCCAATACGCGGAAGATAAAGTCAACAATCGAAGTCGTTGTTTTGATATTCGGATGTTCTACAAATCCGGATGGATCGAAACGTGTGAAGGCGAATTTATCCACGAACTCTTCCAGGGGTACTCCATACTGGAGACCAATAGAAACAGAGATCGCGAAGCAGTTCATCATACTACGCATGGTAGCACCTTCCTTCGCCATGTCCACGAAGATTTCTCCCAGTGTACCATCGGCATATTCTCCTGTGCGGAGGAATACGGCCTGTCCGCTGATTTTGGCTTTCTGTGTGAAACCACGACGTTTGGCCGGAAGCGTACGACGCTCCACGATGCTGGCGAGTTTACGTTTCAGCTTGGTATCAGGAGAAGCCTGTACACGTTTCTGTACTTCTTCCAGCAGTTCTTCCACGGTCAGTTTACCGAGGTCAACAATGTTGGATTCAGCAACAGGCGCCTGTTCAACCACGGCTGCCTTTGTTTCTTCCACTGCAGTGTCTTTTTTCTTTTTGTCCGACTTGTTACTGAGCGGCTGAGACAGTTTGGAACCGTCGCGGTAGAGTGCGTTAGCTTTCAGTCCGAGCTTCCAGCTCAGGTGATAAGCATCCGCAATCTCTTCCACTTTGGCTTCATGTGGCAGGTTAATGGTTTTGGAGATGGCACCACTGATAAAAGGCTGGGTGGCACCCATCATGCGGATATGTCCGTGTGCGTGAATATAACGCTCACCTTTTTGTCCGCATTTATTGGCACAGTCAAAAACGGGCAGATGTTCATCTTTCAGTCCGGGCGCACCTTCGAGCATCATCGTACCGCATACATAGTCGTTGGCGGCTTCGATCTGTTCGTCGGTATAGCCGAGGGCTTCCAGCAGACTCCATTCAAAATTATTATACTGTTCGGGAGTAAAGCCCAGGCGTTGCAGGCACTCTTCACCCAGTGTATACTTATTGAAAACGAATCCAATTTCAAAAGCAGTGGCGGCGGCAGCATCGAGACGCTTGATCTCGTCGGCGATGAATCCTTTTTCGCTCAGGCTCTGATGGTTGACAAATGGCGCACCGGCAAAGCTGGCGGCACCCACTGCATACTTAATGATATTGTCTGTTTCTTTTTCAGAGTAACCTAAATTTCGCAGGGCAGTTGGTACAGACTGATTGATGATTTTGAAATAACCACCACCGGACAGTTTTTTAAATTTCACCAGGGCGAAATCAGGCTCCACACCGGTGGTATCGCAATCCATCACCAGACCAATGGTACCGGTAGGTGCGATTACTGTTGCCTGTGCATTGCGGTAACCGTATTTCTCTCCCATTTCAACGGCATCATCCCAGGCAGAACAAGCGGCTTTCAGCAGGTAATCCGGGCAGTATTTTACTTTGATACCTTGTGGCTTCAGGCTCAGCTGTTCATACTCATCTGCATCATAGGCAGCCAGGCGGTGATTACGCATCACCTTCATCATATGTGCCTTATTTTCTTCATAGCGGGGGAAGGCACCCAGTGCGCGGGCCATTTCCGCAGAAGTTTTATAAGAAGTTCCGGTCATGATCGCGGTGATGGCTCCGGCAATCGCGCGGGCTTCTTCACTATCATATGGAATTCCGCTTACCATCAGCATGGTTCCGAGATTCGCATAACCGAGTCCGAGCGTACGGTATTCGTAGCTTAACTGCGCCACTTCCTTTGAAGGGAACTGGGCCATCAGCACAGACACTTCCAGTACCACGGTCCAGAGACGGCAGTTGTATTCGTACCCTTCCACATCAAACTGATTGTTGTCTGCGTCGTAGAACTTCATCAGGTTGGCAGAAGCCAGGTTACAGGCCGTGTTATCGAGGAACATGTACTCAGAGCAGGGGTTGGAAGCCCTGATCTCTCCACCCTCGGGACAGGTATGCCACTCGTTGATGGTCGTATTATATTGAGTACCGGGATCCGCACAACGCCAGGCGGCATAAGCGATCTGGTTCCAGAGTTCACGTGAAGGCACTTTCTTCATCACGCGGCCATCCATACGGCCGGTGAGTTCCCAATCCTCTCCTTTCTCCAGTTTTTCGAAGAAGGAGTTCGGGATACGAATCGAGTTATTAGAGTTCTGACCACTTACGGTTTTATATGCCTCGTCTTCGTAACCGGAAGGATAACCGGCATTGATCAGGGCTCCTACTTTCTTTTCTTCTTCCACTTTCCAGTTAATGAACTCCACGATCTCGGGGTGATCCAGGTCCAGGCAAA
>CAZLRY010000209.1:0-5990 GCA_964561675.1 uncultured Chitinophaga sp. | reverse complement strand
TTACATGCCATTCGCCGACTTCATGATAGATCACTTCTTTGGGTTTGGGTATGGCCTGATTATAACTGACTTGTTGAGGCAGATAATAACCCAGGTCCTGGGAGCGGGCACTGAGCCCGGCTAGGACCAGTACGGCAAACAGCAATTTCTTCATATTATAGCTTGATTGATAAAGACTGGAAGATACCAAAAATGCACTAAAACCGCAGGCTTCCAATACATTAGGTTTTACCCATTTCGGAAACCGGGTACCCGTCTCTTCGGCGTATATTTGCAGATTCATTTCCGGGATAAAGGCCGGAAAGAGCTGAAGATATGAGTCAAAAAGGAAAAGTATTGGTAGCAATGAGCGGCGGTATTGACAGTACCGTCACCGCCCTGATGTTGAATGCGGAGGGCTATGAAGTGGTGGGGATTACCATGAAGACCTGGGACTATGCCGCCAGCGGTGGGAGTAAAAAAGAAACAGGTTGCTGTAATCTCGACTCATTTAATGATGCCCGCCAGGCAGCGGTAGAGCATGGCTTTGCCCATTATATTCTGGATATCCGCGAGGAGTTCGGCGATTTTGTGATCGAAAATTTTGTGGAAGAATACCTGGCCGGACGCACTCCCAATCCCTGTGTACTCTGTAACACGCATATCAAATGGAGAGCTCTGTTGAAAAGAGCCGATGCCCTGGGATGTGAATTCATTGCCACCGGTCACTATGCCAAAGTAAGGCAACACGAGAATGGCCGCTTTGTCGTAAGTAAAGCGATAGACGATACCAAAGATCAAAGCTATGTATTGTGGGGACTGCAACAAGACTTGCTCAGCCGCACCTTGTTGCCCCTGGGTCCTTATCGTAAAACAGAAATCCGCCAGATGGCGCATGATTTCGGTTACCCCGAACTGGCCAAAAAACACGAGAGTTACGAAATCTGTTTTGTTCCGGATAACGATTACCGCGGATTTCTTAAACGCCGGGTGGACGGATTGGAAGAAAGAGTGGCGGGTGGAAATTTCATTGACAAAACTGGTAAAATATTAGGTCAGCATAAAGGTTATCCTTTCTATACTATCGGTCAACGTAAGGGATTGGATATTGCCCTGGGTCGTCCTGTTTTTGTAACCAGCATCGATCCGGAAAAAAACACCGTAGTGCTGGGTGATGAAGCCGATCTGGAACAAAATGAAATGAAAGTCGGTAAACTGAACATGATCAAATACGATCAGCTCACACCGGGCATGGAAGCCGTTACCAAGATCCGCTACAAAGACAGTGGCGCCTTATCCAACCTTTACCCGGAAAACGGCACCATGAATGTCCGTTTTTATGAAAATGTCAAGGGCATAGCACCCGGTCAAAGCGCCGTTTTTTATGAGGGCGAGGATGTGATCGGCGGAGGGATAATTCAGTCGGGAGTTAGGAGTCGGGAGTTAGGAGTCAACAGCCCCTCCTGAGAATTATTGTCTCTATTTTGTTTTTATTGATTTTCAATCATTTAAATCATTTACACACTCAATTTACGGCCTCTGACTCCCGACTGCCGACTCCCGACTGCCAACTGCCTACTGCCGACTGCCTACTGCCGACTGCCGTCTACCGACTGATAATCAGGGCAATAAACACCCTAAATTCCCGTTATTACATGCGGAGCTGCTATGTATCCCCGGGATAAGTTTGTAGCTTTATGTTTTAATTTATATCCGTGAACAAAGAAAAACCTCCTATGCGCATTTTCTACTCTGTTCGTCTTTGTCTGCTGGCCTTTGTCAGCATTGCCTTTTTTTCCTGCAATGAAAAAGAAGAATTTACCACTGCACCACTTGCAGATTACCTGCCTTTGACTGCTAAGAAGTATATTACTTACCGGCTGGACTCCACCGTATTTACCAATTTTGGCCGGAGTACAGAAATTCATAAATACCAGGTAAAACATCTGATTGATACCATGATCATGGATAATGCGGGTCGTCCGAGCTATCGGGTCTACCGATATCTCAATGATTCTGCCGCCTCACAGGTTTGGCAACCGGCCGGATCTTATTTCATCACGCCCCTAGCTGACCAGGTGGAAGTGGTGGAAGACAATCTCCGTTTCATAAAAATGCACCTGCCGATCCGCAATGGCTTCAGCTGGAAAGGAAATAAATACCTGCCCGCAGATCCTTATGGTCCGCTTTTCAGTTTCAGTAATGATGACAGTATGGAAGACTGGGATTTCTATTACGACGGAGATGCCGGTTCATTCTCGTATAGTGGACAAAACTATGCAGATGTATTTACCGTAGAGCAGGTAGACGAATCATTTAATGTGCCTATAACGACTCCAACTGCCTATGCGGCCAAATCAAGATCCGTTGACCGTTATTCAAAAGGAATCGGCTTGATTTACCGTGAATATGAATTATGGGAATACCAGCCCAACCCCGGTGGTGCCGGCGGGCCTTACAAAACCGGTTTTGGTATTACCATGTGGATGGTCGATCACAATTAATTTACGGGTTATCCTTACATTTGACCCGGGCTAAAGCCGGTATACCATGAAGAAATTTGTACTCCTGGGAATTGTATGTGTTTTTATCGGATCTGAAGCCGGAGCCCAGTTTACCCGTTACATTGTCCGATTGAAAGACAAAGGGAATGCTTCCTTTACCCTGGCTAATCCGGGGGCCTATCTTTCGCAGCGGGCAATCGACCGTCGTACGAAATACAATATTCCACTCGACAGCACTGACTTACCCGTCACACCCACCTATATCACCCAGATCAGAAATGTTGCGAATGTAACCGTACTGAATGTTTCCAAATGGCTTAATGCGATTTCAATTCAGACAAATGATGCAGCCGCAATCAACACGATCAGTGCGATGCCCTTTGTACAAAGTGTGGGCGGACTTGCTGCCCGGCCCGGTGAAGGCGGCCGGCTGATTACACCCAATAAATTTGCACTCGAGGAAATCACCACACCGTTACCATCGAATACGGGTAAAATGGGGGATATCAATGGCGATTTTTTCAATTATGGTACTTCTTCTTACAATGAAATACACCTGCATAACGGGGAATTCCTGCATAATATTGGTCTGCGCGGACAAGGCATGCAGATCGCAGTCCTGGATGGAGGGTTTCAGAATTATACATCGCTGAAAGCCTTTGACAGCATTAATGCCAATGGTCAGGTGTTGAGTACCTGGGATTTTGTAGCCCGGAATGCCAGTGTAACCGAAGACCACCAGCATGGGATGCAATGTCTTTCTACAATTGCTGCCAATATCCCGGGACAATTTGTTGGCAAAGCACCTAAAGCCAGCTTTCATCTGTTCCGGACCGAAGATGTGGCCTCCGAATATCCGATCGAGGAGCATAACTGGGTTTGCGGGGCTGAAAGGGCCGACAGTGCCGGAGTGGATATTATTTCTTCTTCACTCGGCTATTACGATTTTGATAACGCGGTTTTCAACTATACCTATGCCAATATGGATGGCAATACCACCATGGCAGCCAAAGGAGCTGATCTTGCTGCAAAGAAAGGATTGCTTGTTTTTAACTCCGCCGGAAATGAAGGAGGCAATGCCTGGAATTTCCTGGTCACTCCTTCCGATGGTGACAGCGTGATTGCTGTAGGCGCCGTATCGGTATCCGGAGCTGTTGGAAATTTTTCCAGTTACGGTCCTTCAGGTGACGGACAGGTTAAACCGGAAGTCGCATCGGTGGGCGTGGCTGCCCTGGTGCAGACTACCAGCAATACAGTGGGTGCCAGTAACGGAACTTCCTTTGCCTGCCCCAATATGGCCGGACTCGGCACCTGTCTCTGGCAGGCATTCCCCGAGTACAATAACATGAAAATAGTACAGGCCCTCAAAGCGGCCGGAAGTAAATATACAAACCCGGATAACCGGATCGGCTATGGGATACCCAATATGAAACTGGCATTTACGAATCTGCTGACGGAGTTTGCCACATCAACAGCCAGTACCAATGCCTGTACGGCTACACTCAACTGGACCAGTAAGGATGTATCAGCCATGAAATATGAGATTGAGCGGATGGGGCCCGGTGAAACGGTTTATACAAAAGTAGGAGAACAGCTTCCACAGGCGGGCAGTCTGCTTGCGATCCGTTCTTACCAATTTACGAATTCCCTTAACGGACTCAATGCAGGAACAGTTTCTTACCGCATCCGGCAAATCGTAGATACGGCTACAGCCAGTTTTGCCGCTGTGTATATTGATACCACTACCACCACCGTGGCAGCCGGTTGTTTTGCTACCGGCACCGGAAATACAGATCCGATTACAGAAAAGCTCAATATACAACCCAACCCGGTAACGGGCAGTACACTCAGCCTGGTGATCGAAACACCGAATGCCATTCCTTCTATGCCGGTACATATCTATGATGCAAAAGGAGCCCTGGTATGGCAGGAAAAAAACAGCAAAGGCAGTGGAAAGAAAACCATTGAACTCAATATTTCCGGATTGCAGGCGGGTAAATATTATATCAGTGTTTTCAATGGTACAAAACTGATTCGTACGGCTGAATTAATCCGGTTATAATTCCCTGCGGAACAAAGCGGCAAACATCGTATCCGCTTTCTTATCATATCCCTTGAGGCATTCGTGGCGCAACAGTTTCATCGTGTTATGCCCTGCAATAAATTCAACCTGTAGTTCATTTTCCCTTTTAAAAACCGAACAGGTTATATACAACAGGTAACCACCTGGCTTTACATGTGGCAATAGATTTGATACGATCTGCTGTTGCAGACGGCTGTATGCATCCACCTTATTCTCATCAAAGAAATACAATTGTTCAGGAGTACGGCCCCAGGTACCACTTCCACTACAGGGCACATCCGCTATCACCAGGTCAAACTGATCGCCGGGAGGTAATGGGTCGTTGGCCGACAGATCAGCCACTATTGTTTGAAAATTACTGATTCCGGCTTCGGCAAATCTCTTCTTCAGATTATAGAGAATGGATTCCCGGATATCCGATACGGTCAGATTGATTTTACCCAGGCGGTCTTTGGCCATGATCGATTTACCTCCACTGGCAGCACACGCATCCCACACATCGATTACGTCCTCACTTTTTACCAACGACATCAGCGCCCCCACCTGCTGTGAATTATAATCCTGAATCACCGCTTCTTTATTGGTGCTGAGGTAATCGTCAAGTTTGGTACCTGAAGGAAAAGAGAAACAGGTTTCGCTGATCTCTTTATAAAACACCCCTTTCGCATGAAACATTGATTTCAATACCGGGTAATAACCAGGACGGATCCGGATAAACAAATCAGGTTGTTGCAGAAATGAAACAGTAAATGCATCCGGCTCTATTCCCTCACTTAACTCATTGAGCCATGGGAAAAAATCATGCACTGTTCGTTGAATATTGAGCAGCTTCAGCTTTTCAGCGGGGTGAAGTGTATAACGCCCTTCCCATTCAGGCTTCAACGCAGTAAGTACCGGATCGGCGTCCTGTGTGCAAAGGAATAAAGCGGACAGTACCTGCTCTTCCTTGCTCAGCTCTTTTAAAACATGACCGGCACGGAAAAAACAATAACAACAGTGGGCAATTTGTTTCCGGTCCTTGCTTCCGTATTTTTTATTGGCTGAAAAATATTTTTTCAGGTATCCGGCAAAGGGTTCCTCGCCTTTATACTGCTGAAGTATAGTTACTGCGGAGTTAATATATGAATGAAAACGGCTCACTTTGCAAAGAAAACGAAAAAGGACGGCATCGCTGCCGTCCTTTACATTTATCTCTTACCCTGAAAGTCAAAGCTCCAATAATGTTTTTACCGGATCTTTCCCAATCAGTAATTGTTCCGGATTTTCCAGTAATTCTTTCACCCTTACGAGAAAGCTTACCGACTCCCTTCCGTCAATGATCCGGTGATCATAACTCAAAGCTATATACATCATGGGACGTACCACTACCTGTCCACCGATCGCCATCGGACGGTCCTGGATCTTATGCATTCCCAGGATGGCAC
>CAZLRY010000208.1:3556-5995 GCA_964561675.1 uncultured Chitinophaga sp. | reverse complement strand
GCCTGTTCTGAATAGCCCAATACCGGGTTGGCCGCCGCATTTACAGACGTGATCCGGAATTCCATGTCATGCGTAAATATGAGGGCCGGACTGTTATTAAATAAATCGCGGTACTTCTTCTCACTCAGCCTGATTTTATCTTCAATCAACCGGCGTTCGGTAATATTCAACCCGTAACCGATCACCAGTTTTGGCAGGCCATTTTCATCCAGTACCGGGTAAAATTTGCGGAGATGATAATTGTTGTATCCGTTGACATCTTTCAGCGTCTCCTCCCATTCTATCTGTGTCCGTGTGCTGAGTGCCCGGTTAAAATATTCCCGGCGCTCCTGGAATATGGAATACGGTTTATTCCGGAGATCACAGTAGTCCTCATCTTTACGTCCGACGATCCACTTCCGCAATTCAGTATCTTTGATTCCTCTTGGATTTACAAACAGGTAATGATGTAAGGCATCAAAAACAGCAATATCCGCAGGAATATTATTCAGGATTTCTTCATAAAATAATTTCTGCCGTTCCATTTCCTGCCGCTGATGTATGGCGGCTTCCAGGTGTACGATTTTAATCGCACAAAGAGAGGCGATGGCCGTAAGGATTGATAAATGTTTTTCACTGAAAAAATTCTTCTCCGGGTGTTCACTGTCAATCACGCCAATTACTTTTCCTTCACTGATAATGGGTACGGTTATTTCTGAATAACGCAACGCGTCATCCATGATGTATCGCTGGTCTGTGGAGGTATCAGGAATGATCTCAGCCTTCCCGGTTTCCGCGACCGAACCGACAATCCCTTTCCCAACCGGTATAAAGATCGGGGAGATAATACGGTTCTCATCATCGGATTTATCCCCCCAGGCCGCTTTTTGTTCCAGGCAGGTACCATCTTCACTAAGCAGGTAGATTACACAATCGGTGAACCCCAGCCGCCCTATACAATTACGGGCCACATCCCACAAAATATCCTCCACCGTCTCCCGGTTATAAAGTGAAGACAGAAAATAATTGACGGTCTGTTGTATTTCAAGTTCTTCCGTATGCGTGTGCCGGGTAATATCCGTATACGTCCATAATAATCCTGCAAATCCTTTCTCATTGACGAGTGGAATAAAATCCCTTAACAACACTTTCCCATCCGTCATTCGCAGGGTCTCCCCAACCGATTTCTCCCGTTGGTCAAGCAATTCCTGTATACGGTTAACAAATTCCTCCGGCCGTGTAAAAAGACCTTTTACCTGTACTGCCGCATTGGAGCAATCCGAACCAATCAACTGCTCCGGATGCAGCGGAATATGGAAGAGATCACAGAAAGCCTGATTAACCAGTTCAATCCGTCGGTCAGGCGTTTCCAGTAATATCGCTTGCTGCAGGTTTTCCACCAGGGTGGAAAATGCAGCATTGCTGATAAAGGCGGGAGTGGAGAACGTTGTCATTCGGGGCGAAAATTAGAAAATGTTTATGCAAGTTCCATGAAACCGGCACTGAGTAATGTAATTTAGGTAAGAAGACTAAGCATTAGTACTTATTTCCCATTATATCATTTTAAAAACTAAGTATGAATTTCTAATTTTACGTATACCACTTTAAAGAATAAATTTTTAATTACCAATATCCCAATCCGCCATGAAACGAATCAAAGTTTACCTCGTTGACGACCATCGCATGATGCTTGATATGTGGAATTCCCTGTTGAGTATCGATAACCGGTTTTCTGTTGTTGGCATTTCCACCGATGGACGACTCGCACTCGAAGAAATTAAAGTAAAACTTCCCAATGTAGTGCTGATTGATATTTCGATGCCCGGCATTTCCGGTATCGATCTCACCCGCACGATAAAGGAAAAATTTCCCCTGACCCAGGTACTGGCCGTATCGATGCACACCAATGTACTCACGATCAAACAGATTCTTTCTGCCGGAGCCAGTGGTTATATGTCCAAAACTTCTTCGTTTGATGAAATGGTACAGGCTATTCTGGCGGTGTACGAAGGCAAACATTATATCGCCGAAGACATCAAAAACCTGATCGCCGAACAAATGCTCGGGGAAAACGGGGACAGTCAGGTTAACCGTATTAATTCACTGACCAAACGGGAACTGGAAATCGTCAGTATGATCCGGGATGGACTTTCCTCCCATGATATAGCCTTGAAACTTTTTATTTCCCAACGCACCGTGGAAGTGCATCGCTATAATATCTTTAAAAAGCTGAATGTTTCGAATGTAGTGTCCATGATGAAAGTACTGAACCAGGAAGCGGTTTAGTAAGAGTGGTTAAAGCAGGGAGATTCAGAAAGTGATTATTAATTATTAAGGCCGCTTACAGCAGAAAGAGGCTGAAAGGAGATTATTAATTATTAAGGCCGCTTACAGCAGAAAGAGGTTGAAAGGAGATTATTAATTATTAAGGCCGCTTACAGCAGAAAGAGGCTGAAAGGA
>CAZLRY010000208.1:0-3456 GCA_964561675.1 uncultured Chitinophaga sp. | reverse complement strand
ACCGGTTTCACCGTGTATTCGATCAGCTGTCCCGCATACATCACATCACCATGGTGTTTGGAGATGACCTTAAAACCCATTCCATCCGGGGTGATGGCCTGCAAATTGGCCGGATTGGAGAAAAAAGCCCAGGCTTCATCAAGGGAAACCGGAATTTTCTGTACTGTTTTGATCGAGTGTGCTGCCATGCTGATTATTGGGTTAAATTCGTCTTAATAACCATTTATCACCTGAAAAGTTCGGTCATACCATGTCATTGAATAAAGAAAAAACAGAAAAGAAATTTGCCGAAGAATTTGCCAAACTGAACGAACAGCAACAAAGGGCCGTTTCCACCCTGGATGGCCCGGTAATGGTCATCGCCGGACCGGGCACCGGCAAAACCCAGATCCTGGCCAGCCGGATCGGCAAAATCCTGCTCGATACCGACGCACAGCCCGAAAACATTCTCTGCCTCACTTACACCGATGCCGGTGTGGTGGCCATGCGCAAGCGACTGTTGCAGTTTATCGGTCCCGACGCCTATAAAGTAAACCTCTATACCTTCCACGCTTTCTGCAATGATATCATCCAGGAAAACCTGTCCCTCTTCGAAAAAACAGCCCTGGACCCCTTGTCCGAACTGGAAAAGATTCAGCTCTTTAAAGAACTGATCGACTCCTTCCCGAAAAATCATCTTTTGAAACGTTACCGCGGGGATGTATACTTTGAAGTTAAGAATCTTCAACAACTCTTCAGCACTATGAAAAAAGAAGGGTGGACACCCGCTTTTATCAATGAACGAATCGACAGTTACCTGGCCGATCTGCCCACCCGGGATGAGTTTATTTATAAAAAGAAATATAAAAACTTCAATGCCGGCGATCTGAAGCAGGAAAAGTATAATGAGGAAACCGAACGGATGGAAAAACTCCGGGCTGCCGTGGGCGAATTTGACCGGTTCCAGCAACTCATGCGGAAACGGAACCGCTACGATTTCGACGATATGATCAACTGGGTGATCAAAGCCTTTGAAGAAAATAAAAACCTGCTGGCCGATTACCAGGAAAAATTCCAGTATGTACTGGTAGACGAATACCAGGATACCAGTGGCACCCAGAACCGCCTGGTGGAACTGCTGATCAGTTACTGGGACAAACCAAATGTATTTGTGGTGGGTGATGACGACCAGAGTATCTACCGTTTCCAGGGTGCCAGTGTGGAGAATATGCTGGACTTTGCCAAAAACTACAAAGATGACCTGGTGACGGTGGTGCTCACGAATAACTACCGCTCCACTCAGCCGATCCTTGATATTTCTAAAACCCTGATCGACCGGAATGATGAACGACTGGTGAAACAGATCGAAGGACTGACCAAGGATTTACTTTCCAGCAATGATAAAATACGCAGCATCACCCACGCGCCCCGCTTACAGGAATACGAAACCATGCGCCTGGAAATGATCGGGCTGGTCAAAAAAATACAGCAATTACTGGCGGAAGAAGTGTCGCCGGGTAAGATCGGCATTATTTATAAAGAAAATAAATACGGAGAAGAACTGGCCCGGCATTTCAAAGAACTGAACATCCCTGTTTACAGCAAACGAAACCTGAACCTGCTGGAAATGCCCCTGGCACAGAAAATTATCCTGGTATTGAAATACCTGGCCAGTGAACATGATATTCCCTTTAGTGGCGATGAGATGCTGTTTGAAATACTTCACTTCGACTGGTTTGGCGTACCTCCGGTGGAAATTGCCAAACTCAGTATGGAAGTAGCGGATAAACGATACAGCGGTAATGGCACTTCCATCCGGCAGGCTCTCACGGAAAAAGCCCATGCCCCCGCCAAAGACCTCTTCAGTACCGGTCTGCACAGTGGGTTAAAGAAAGCATCGGTTGCGCTCGAACAACTGATCGGCGATGTTTCCAATCTTACCCTGCAGCATCTGTTTGAATCCCTGATCCGGGAAGCCGGTGTGCTGACGCATATCATGCAGGGCACCGATAAACACTGGCAGTTACAGGTACTCACCGGTCTCTTTGATTTTGTAAAAGAAGAAACCCACCGCAATCCCTTCCTCAACCTCGAAGCCCTGATCAACCTGATCCAACTGATGGAAAAGGAAGAAATCCGCCTGCCCCTGGTAGAAGTCAGCGGCAGTGAAAAAGGCATTAACCTGATGACCGCCCACGGATCCAAAGGACTGGAATTTGAATATGTGTTTTTTGCCGGTTGCAATGCCGGATTCTGGGAAAAGAAACGGAAACCAGGAGGTGGTTATAAACTGCCTGACACGATGTTCTCTTCGCAATCAGGCGCCAATGATGAAGAAGAACTGCGCCGGTTGTTTTATGTAGCACTTACCCGGGCGGAACAGCATCTCTTTATTTCCTGGAGCCGTTTCAAGAATGATGGTAAGGAGCTGGAACCCTCGATGTTTATTGCCGAGATCCGGGATAAGCACGAATTACCCATTGAGAAAATAGTCATAGATGAAACCGTGGTCAGTGAGTTTGCGGCTTTGAGTTTTGCCGAAGCGGCCGCGCCGGAGATCGAAAAAATTGAAGAAGAATATATCAACCGGAACCTCGAAAAATTTGTGATGAATGTAACGGCACTTAATAATTACCTGAAGTGCCCGCTGGAATTTTATTTCAAAAACCTGATCCGGATTCCCTCCCCGAAAAATGAAGCCACGGAATTTGGTTCCGCCGTTCACCACGCGCTGGAGAAATTGTTCCGCAAAATGCAGGACAGCGGCAAGGACCAGTTCCCTTCCAAAGAAGATTTCATAGCCGATTTTGAATGGTATATGGTACGGCACCGGGAGAGTTTTACCAAGGAACAGTTTGCCCGCCGGATGGAGTATGGTCCGGATGTGCTCACTCATTATTACGACACCTATATCCATCGCTTTAACAAGATCGTCGCCATCGAACGAAATATCCGTAACGTGGTGGTGCAGGGAGTGCCGTTGAAAGGAAAGCTGGACAAACTGGAATTTGATGGAAAATCAGTGAATGTGGTGGATTACAAGACCGGTGATCCTGATAAAGCAATTCCGAAAACCAAGGGGCCTTCCGATAAACAGCCGGATGGAGGTGATTACTGGCGGCAGGCAGTGTTTTATAAAATACTGGTGGATAATTATGAGCAGAAAGAGTGGAAAGTGGTCAGTACCGAGTTTGATTTTATTGAGCCTGATAAAAAGAAAAACTATCGCCGTGAAAAGATCGAGATCGGTGCTTCAGATATTACCACGGTCACCCAGCAAATCAAAACCACCTGGCAAAAGATCCAGGACCGCGATTTTTATACCGGCTGCGGCAAGGAGGATTGCCACTGGTGCAATTTTGTAAAGACCAACAATATGGCCATCGCCCTGCACGACCTCGAAACCGGGGATGAGGCTGAAGCCTGATCGCCTGCGGCGAAAGGGTTGGCCACGAATTGCCACGAAAGGGCACGAAA
>CAZLRY010000207.1:0-6010 GCA_964561675.1 uncultured Chitinophaga sp. | reverse complement strand
TCATCAGGTCCGCCCGCTCCGCCCCATCAGAAGCATAACTGACATATGATTTAGCTTTTTCATTCAGCGAATCACTGTACTTTTTCAGCAACAGATCCATAAACGACTTTACCATCCGGACCGGTTCACGCATATCGTGCGAAACAGCGTAAGCAAACAATTCGAATGAATCCCTTGATTGTTGTAACTGTGCCTTTAATAAGGCTATTTCTTCATCTTTATCCATAGAATAACTTTTTAGTAGTTGTCGGCCTAACTGATTTCAGCAGTAGCGCGAATCGCTCCATCAATCCTTAATTGACCGGATGGTAAAATAAAATGTACTGCCGATGCCCGGATCGGATTCCACCCAAACCTTACCGCCCAGATTTTCCACAATTTTTTTAACCACTGCCAGGCCGATACCAGTACCCTCGTACTGGTCTTTCGGGTGCAGTCGTTGAAATATGACAAAGATCTTCTGCAGGTATTCTTTTTCGATACCAATTCCATTATCACTAATGGCAATTTCCCAATACTCCTCCACTGGCCTGGCAGAAATTCGTATTACGGGTGGCGTATCCGGCTTTCTGTATTTAAGCGCATTGCTTACCAGGTTATTCATAAGCTGTACCACGGGTGCCATATAATTATTAATCACTGGCAGCTCCGCAACTTCAACGACGGCCCCGGTTTCGTTGATATCTGTCTGGTGCAACAGGCGTATTTCCTCTACCACCATATTCAGGTCAATTTCCTCGATAGCTGCATTGCCTTTTCCCACTCTTGAGTATTGCAGGAGGCCCAGGATATTCTGACGCATACGGTTGGCGCCATCAACGGCAAAATCTATATACCGGCGACCCCGGTCATCCAGCCGGATGGCGTAGCGATCTTCCAGTTTGGTCAAAAAACTGGTTATCATGCGTAAAGGTTCCTGCAGGTCATGCGAAGCCACGTAAGCAAACTGTTCCAGTTCGGTATTGGAGATTTTTAGTTCCCTCGTCTGCCTCACCAGATCCTCATTCAGCTTCTTTTGTGCAGCACTGCTATTGAAGCGTTGAATAGCAGATGACAAACTGGAACACAGACTCCGCATAAAGAAGATTTCACCCTCAGCCCATCGTCTTTCATGGTAACATTCCTCCACGCCCACCACCCCTTCAAGTACAGATCCGGCAAACACCGGGAGAAATAAAACAGATTTAATTCCTGAATGAACTAACACCTGTCTGAGGAGGTGATCCGGCAATTCGCTAAGCACTGCCATATAAGGCTGATCCGACAATAAAACCTCTTTTACTTCCGGGAATGAATCAATGGGCAAGACCTCTGTTTCCACCGGATCAATCGCTGGCATATCCTTCCCTTTCAGCCAACCGATCCGTTGGCGGTACATGGACTGACCCGTTTCTTTATCCGTATAAATTTCCTTATAAAAAATCTGATCGGCCATGATCGTATACCTCGCCAGATCAAAGGAATTCTTAATTCCATCAAACCAGTTTTCATTACTCAGGAAGATCTGCGCCACTGTAGCAATGGCGGATAAATAACGGGTCCGTTGCTGTAATTCAATTTCGGCCAGTTTCCGGGCATGAATATCCTGGAAGCTGCCATAGATCCTTAAACATTTGCCATTGGCCATTTCAGGTGTACCGATAACACGTACCCAACGTTGATTTCCTTTGGCTGTAACATGCAGGAGTTCGAGGTCATAGGGAATGCCCTCCCCGATCGCTTTTAACACGCTTTCTTCGAGCCGGGACTTATCTGAATCCTGATAGAACTGGTAAATTTCCTGCAGCACCGGCTGGTAACCGGGTTCCACTTCATGAATCTCACGCGTTACATCTGACCAGATGATCTGCATGGCAGGAAGTTCCATTTCCCAGGCGCCAATACGGGCCAGACTGGTGGCATCATGCAGTAATCGCTGCAATTCTTTCTGCCTGGTGATATCCTTTGCCACGGTATATACCAGATCCTCCCCTGGTATTTGCTGATAGGTCCAGCCCAACCAAACCGACTTCCCGGATTTGGTGATATAGCAATTCTCAAAATAATTCGAACCGGAGATTGAAGGGAAAGTTGCCGTGATTGAATTGGTGGCAGATATATAATCCTGGTGAATAAATTCATTATATGGACGACTCAATAATTCTTCTATCGAATAACCCAGTATATCATAAGCAGCAGGATTGATTCGTTTGAAATAACCATCAAATCCGACAACGGCAATAATATCAGGCGCCGTATTAAAAATTAAACTCAGTTCATTTTCGAGTTGTTTACGTTTGATCTCAGACCCCAGATCTGCTTCGAGTCCCCTGAACAATTGTTCAAACTCCGACAAATGAGCCGACGGCTTATCAGTCAGTACAGCCAGCACCCCGATCAGTTCTCCACGGTTCATCAATGGAATGGCTAACGCTGATTTAAACCCTGCTTTCTGAACCCCTGCCCGGCGACGCAGACTCGCATGTTTGTCAAAGTCATCCACGATCACCAATTCACGGCGAGCCCAGACCTCTTTCAGTAATCCACCATCAGGAGTGAGCGTATTCAATGCTTTGTTCTCTGCGTAGTAATCCTTTGACGCTTTAGTAGATGCAAAACTGGCTACCAGGCTAAGGTGTTGTTTGTCGGCTGTCAACAGCCATGTTTCGGCCGCTGTAAAATCGCCAAACTCCACCAGTTTCTTCAATACACTATCAAGGGAGATAACCAGGCCTTCAATCTTTTTGAAGGTGCTACTTACCATTTCCATGAAGCGTCGTTGTTGTTGCAGTTTGAATTGTGTGGTAATGTCCCGTTGAATCGCAAAAAAATGTGTAATCCGGTGATTTGCATCAAACACGGGTTTTACCATCATTTCCACCCGGTATTCCTTTCCTGATTTAGTATAATTAATAATATTGACCGAACAGGGTTCTCCTCTTTTTAATGCAAGTGATAGCCGGTTCATTTCCGCCCAATCCGACTTAGGACCTTGTAACAGAGCCGGCGTTTTTCCTATCACTTCTGCCGGTGAATAACCGGTCATTCGGGAAAATGCTTCATTTACATAAATGATTTCAGGTCCCTGATCCGTATTCAAATCTGCCCGGGTAATCACCACTGCATCGCTGGTATTCGTCACCACACTTTCGAGCAGGCGCAACTGTTGTTCTTCCTCCCTTTTTACTGTAATATCCCGGATCGCTCCGATAATACGTATGGGCCGGCCCTGATTATTCCGTATAATATAAGCACGGTCAGACACATAGACCAGCTGCCCCTTTTTCCGGATAATACGGTATTCAAGCTCCCAGCGATTCTCCTTCCCTTGCAATACGGATTCCACTTTTTGCGTAATCAACATACGGTCATCCGGGTGTATGTATTCGAGCCAAACACTCAGGCGCCATTCCTGCTCTTTCAGTATTACGCCGAGAATGGTGTTAAATCCATCTCCGCAAAAGACTTTATCAGTAACTAAATTCCAGTCCCAGATTGCTTCCGAAGTAGCTTTTGTAACAAAGCCAAAACGCTCATGACTGCGCTGAAGTCGTTGATCCTGTTCATATGATTCAATCAGAATAGATATAAGCACTGCAGCCCGGTTAAAAATTTCAAGCTCAAACGGAGAAGGCATTCTTATCTCCTTATAATAATTTGCAAAAGTGGCTATAACCTTTCCTTCCGGATTAAAAACAGGAGTCGACCACGACGCCCTTAATCCGGCTGACAGGGCCAGTTTTTTGTATTTCTTCCATAAATTACTTTTCCTGATATCAGATACAATTATCTGTTTTCCGGTATACGCTGCTGTACCACAGGATCCTTCTTCCGGACCAATCGCCAATCCATTCAATGCCTCTGCATAAAATAAAGGCAACGAAGGGGATGCCCAGTTATACACCTTTCCTTCACTTACACGTAGGATCGAGGCACTTAATCCGGTTATAAGTTCTTCGAGTCCGGTCAGATAATCCTTTAAAATAATATCGATAGCCGTTTTACTTTTAAGCGATTTCTCTATAATATTCCGTTCCAGGTGATCCATCTCCTGTTGCATCATTTTTTCTGAGATATCATGTGCCAGAACCAGCATACAGTCGCTGTCCCCGATACGGATCTGTTCTCCGGAAATGTCCACCTGCTTCAGGCTCCCGTCTTTATTCTGATGGGTCATTACTCCAAAATGAATAACCCCTTTCACCCGGTTTGCTTTTTCAAGCTGCTCATGTAACCGGGGTATTTGTTCCTTTGGACGAATATCCAGAATAGTCATTGAAAGTAATTCATCCCGGGTATACCCATATTGCTCTGTCATCCGTTTGTTCACATCCAGTATCCGGTGTGTATGTAGATCAAAAATGTAACTGGGTACCGGACTTGCTTCAAAGAGACTGCGGTACTTGTATTCTGAATCGGATAATTTCTGCTCTGCCTTCATTCGTTGAGAAATATCCTGTACCGTCCCGAAAAGACGAATCACCCGGCCTTTCTTATCCTTTTCACTGTAACCAAACTCTTCAATATACTTTTTCTCTCCGGCCGGAGTAAGAATACAATAGTCCAGGCTAAAGTCGCCCCCTTCCCTGCGGGCTTTTCGCATAGTTGTCTCCACTCTTTTCCGGTCTTCTTTTGAAACCTGATTGAAGAAAGCCCCAAAAGACTGCCGGATCTGTTGACGGGATACCCCGAAAATATCATATACTGAATCGGACCAATAGCTCTTTTTCTGAAGCAGGTCATAACTCCAGTTACCCAGCAAGGCCAGTTCCTGCGCTTCCTTCAACATGGATTCGCTTTGCCGGGAACGACTCTTAACAAGCAGCTGACTGATATAAAGGATCAGGCTATCAGCAATGCTATTCAGCAGGGATCGCTCGTACTTCAGAAAGGGGCCTTCATCCGCATCCGGCATCTTCTTTTTGTAATAAACCGTAATAACGAGCTTTCCCCCGGCTTGTACATCCCGTTCAATCAACTGATTCCAGCGGGTTTTCCTGAAACCGGCCGATCTGAATTCCGCTTTGTTATAAATTATGGAACAACAGGTATGTGACGGATATTGCCAACCCTTCGGGATCAGTTTGACCGCGCCATGTAATAATTCATCCAGTCCCGGTGCGGTGGCAGCCAGTTTGGTAATCCCATAAAGACAGGCTTGCTCTTTGATGCGCTCATTCAGGTCATACAGAACAGCATCCAGCCGGTCCTGCTTTTGTTTCGCCTCCTTTGGTGTATTCAGTTCTTCCAACCGGATCACATCATCCAAAATAAAAGAACGAACGCCACGGGGCGTTAAATAAAGTGTACGGGCACTGGTCTTTGTTTTGTCTTTAGCAGTCCGTACGTTGAATTTAAAAAGTTTAAGCCATTCAGTTAAGCGAAGAGTAACCGCTTCCGGCAGCGGGTTCGTGATCAACAAAGCAGCATCACTGTTTTCAAGCAGCGGAGTCAGGAGTTGTTTCAGGAAAGGAAAACTTTTATGTTCGGATCCGATCGATAACAGAACGGAAGGCAGACCGGCAGGTTTCTTTTTCCTGGTTAACCCAGCATTTCGTGTTGTATTCCTGGTGGCCATTTTGTTCTTACGATCCTTTTGTAATAATTGCTTGCTGCTATTCTGTTTCCGGACTTATCATGCCTTGCAGTCATCCACACCTGGCAACCTAATCAATATTCCCGGATTATAGTCTAACCGGCATCAGCAGCCAAAATGATCATGACACGGATTGGCAATAGCTATACCCGGTAAGACCGGGACGGGCAATCGACAGTGCTTAAGAAGATTGCTTATTCAGAGGAATGGTAACCAGTACCTGGCACCCCTTTCCCGGTTCAGAAAAAATAACGGTCTTACCGCCAAATAATTCAGCCCTTCTTTTCATATTAGCGATTCCAATTCCTTTTTTAACACGGGATAAGTCAAACCCTATCCCATTGTCTGTGATCTGCAAATTCAGTTTCCCGTTCTCCAGATCCACACATATATCCACTTTGGAAGCCTGGGCGTATTTCTGGATATTCCGGAGTT
>CAZLRY010000206.1:0-6010 GCA_964561675.1 uncultured Chitinophaga sp. | reverse complement strand
GCCCCTGCCTTTCATGAAATATATGACCGGGTATTCCACCCCGCTCCATTTCTCCAATTGTGTTATCTGAAAATAGGGGCTGACATACTGATCCCAGTAATATTCAGGAGCGTCAACCGTATTTGGTCTGGCTTTTTCCAGCGCGTCATCAATATACATTAACCGGACTTCAGTATTTTCTTTTACCACTCTGACATACTTATCATTGACCGTTGCCAGCCATCCATCATCAAACCGGGTGGTGGATTTTGTAATTCCTGAACTACCCGATTGCTGTGATGAAGGATGTTGAGCAATAACAGTATTTTCAGTAGCGCTTTGCCTGATGGCATACAGCGAGAGATCCGGTAGTATACTTCCTGTAAATTCCTGCACGGCTGGTAAATACTTCTGGTCTGAAAAAACAGAAGCCGTGTAAAAACTAATTTCCCCGTTACTGAGGGTGGTCAGGGTGAGCACAAAGGATTTATTGCCATAATGGCCCCTGGCTGCTCCCATTATAGTATGCCATCCATTGGCTGAATCCGTTTCTCTGGTTTCAGGATCATTGATACCCTGTTCGCTTTTTCGGGCAAAACTATTCCAGTTTGCATTGAAATCTGCCTCAGGAGTACCCACAGATGCTTTGGCAGGGTACAGAAACAGCTGGCAATAGGATCTACTGTCTTTTTTAGAATAGAACAGGGCGGCATCCAGATGCTGAAGACTGAATCCTTTGGGTGCCTGGTAAGAAAAAATATCGTAGTTTTTTAACTGCCCTTCCATGGAAAGGCCGGTTACCAGAAACAGGGAGATAAGTAAAGTGTTTATCGGTTTCATGCGGATGCTTTTCATGTACAAATCTTCTTTATTTTAGAAGAGCGGGCAATCCCCTAAATCCATGTTTTTTTCATCCCCTGAACAGGGGATTTTCCGGCAAAACTTGGAATTGTGAGGCAGGTATGTGAATTTTAAGTTACCAATAAATTTTATGCATAAACGAACCGGCTTCCTGATGCTTCTTTTACCTGCTTTATTGGCAGTGAAAGGGGTAAATGCCCAGAACGGGGCGGCGGACAGTATTCGTCACCTGCTACAGACCGGGAAAGAGGATAGCCTGAAAGTATTCCGCTATTATTATTACGGGGAACTGTTTGAGCAGACAAAGCCAGACACAGCTGATTTCTATTTCAGGAAGGGACTGGAACTGGCAAAGAAATTAAACTACCAGAAAGGAATTTTTTCCTACACGAGCTATGCTATTGTTTTGCTCAACAATAAAGGGAAATATCTTGAAGGACTTGCCCTTACGCAGGAATCGGTTGTACAGGCTACCCAGTCAGGGAATAGCCGGGATCTGACCATTGCCTATATCAATGTGGCTAATGAATGGCAATACCTGGGGGATCTTGAATCAGCGGCTGCTTTTTATCTGAAAGCGGCTGAACTGGCTGCCGGTTTTCCAGAAAAGAGGTTTGAAAGGGTGGCGCTGAATAACCTGGCTTCCGTTTTTATAGAACTCAAAGACTGGGATAAAGTGATTGCCTATGCGTCCAGGGCTCTTGTCTTTGCACGGCAAATGAAAGATGACTATTCGATCGCTTCCTGCCTGATCAACCTGGCGGTTGGAAAAACTAATATTGGTCAGTTTGAAGAAGCCAATGTTTTTTATAACCAGGTATTTTCAATCGGCCAAAAAACGGATGATTATATCCTCCGGCTGGATGGTTTAAACGGTTTGGGGGAAGTGTATTTGGCCCGAAAGGACTTCAAAGCAAGTGCCCGCTATTTCCATCAGACCCTGAAACTGGCGGATGATAATGAAGATCCTGTTTATGCCATGTATGCAAATGGCGGATTGGCGGCTGCCTTTTCCGGAATCGGACAACGGGATTCTGCCGTCCATTATGTGTTGCAGGCCATACGGATTGCCCGGGAAAACAATGCATCTCTCGAACTTAAAAATTATTATCTCGAAGCTGCAGATTTATACGAGCAAACGGAAAATTTTAAAGCAGCACTTGACTATCGAAAACAGTTTCAAGTGCTCAATGATTCGCTGTTGGGGGAGAAAAATAATGCTGCAATTGTATTGGCAGAAGCAAAATTCCAGGGGCAACAAAAAGAACAACAACTTTTGTTACAGCAATCCTCGCTCAGGCAAAAGAATACACTGAATTACGTATTTATCGGCAGTACCGCCGGTTTGCTCCTGATCTCTCTGCTAACTTATCGGAATTACCGGCAGAAAAGGAAACTGGCCAATCAGCGGATTACTGACCTTGAAAGAGAGAAACAATTATCAGCCACTCAATCATTGCTTCGTGGACAGGAAGAAGAGCGGAACCGGATGGCCCGGGATCTGCATGACGGACTCGGAGGATTGCTCAGTGGTGTTAAACTTCAATTAGGCGCTATGAAAGGAAACCTTATTTTATCGGAAGAGATGGGACGGACATTTAACAATGCCCTGAACAAACTGGATGAATCGATTAACGAAATGCGCAGAGTGGCACATAATATGATGCCAGAAGCCTTGTTAAAACTGGGACTGCAACAGGCATTACAGGATTATTGTGACGGCTTATCGGAGTCAGGCAACTTCCGGATCACCGGGGAGTTCCATGGCCTGGAAAAGCGGCTGGACGCATCGACCGAAGTAGTGGTGTACAGGATCGTTCAGGAGTTATTAAATAACGCCGTCAAACATTCCGGGGCTGATCAGATACTGGCACAGGTGATGCGGCAGGAGCAGGCACTCACGATTACCGTCGAAGATAACGGGAAAGGATATGAAGTGGATGACCCTGACTCGAAGGTAGGGGCGGGTCTTCGAAACATCCGTTCCAGGGTGGATTACCTGAAAGGTCAGCTGGATATTCAATCAATACCCGGTAAAGGAACCTCCATACACATTGACTGTTTAATTGATAACCATGAATAAAATTAAAATCGCCATTGTGGATGATCATCCGATGGTGCTGGAAGGAATGAAGGCGATGCTGCATCAGATTTCATTTGTGACACTGAACGGGGTGGCCAGCAATGCCTTTCAGGCCATTGAATTGCTGAAAACGAACGAGACAGATATCCTGATCACGGATATCAATATGCCGGAAGTGAGCGGAATCGAACTTACCTTAAAAGTACGGAAGGAATTTCCGCAGGTTAAAGTGATTGCTATGAGCACCTTCAAGGAGCGGAGTTATATTTCACAAATGATTCAGAACGGGGCATCCGGATACCTGGTAAAAAGTGCTTCCAGGGAAGAGATAGAAGAAGCGATCCTTTCCGTGTATGAAGGCAAATTATATATGAGCCTTGATGTTAATCTTTCTGCTGCAGATAAGCAGGAACTGACGAATGTTCCTGTATTAAGCAGCCGGGAGAAGGAGGTACTGCACCTGATTGGTGAAGGACTAACCAATCCCCAGATCGCAGCAAAACTGTTTATCAGTCTTCATACGGTGGACAGTCACCGGAAAAACCTGTTGACTAAGTTTGGTGTGAATAATACTGCCGGATTAATCAAACAGGCGGCTAAATTTAATATGCTTTAAGCCTTCTTTAAATAAGAAAACCGGCATAAGGCCGGTTTTCTTATTCAGATCGCTGGATCAGTTTACTTTACTCATGATCCATTTCCCTCCGCTATCACTGCTGGTTCCTGCACCCCAGCTGCCGTCAAGTTGATTGTTACTGAGTGTGGCTTTTACCGAAAATGTACCACCATTGGTATATTTATAGGTACCTGTCAGTTGATTATTATTGAATTGATAAGTGCCAACAGCTGTTTTGTTTCCCTGGTTATCAAACAACTCAAGGGATCCGTCGTTATTTAGTCTGAAAGAATAGAAATATCCGGCATTACTGTTTCCATTGCCCCAGGTTCCCTTCCAGGTTCCTGCTATCGGCATATTATTGTTCAGTATCGCTATACCTTTTCTTTTACTGCCGAATGATGGAATAAATGCGGGAGTAGCAGGGGAATTATTCACAGGCGCAGTAGAGGGGGGAGTGTTCACAGGTACTGTAGGGGCCTGGGTAAATTCAATCCGGAGCAGTATGTTGTATATACCGTGATCACGTGTGTTCCCAAGGGCTACTTCATCATATTTTATGGCAAAAATACCATTCCCATACCCATAGTTGCTGTTTATAAGCGTCAGGATATTAGGTGCTGTCAGTCCTGCCACCTGCGGTGTAAAGTTTCCATATTTTTCCATCCCGATCGGACGTGTTCCAGCTTTTCCGAGTTCTCCCTGTAAGCCGCCTGCATTGATCTTTGACAATCCAAGATCGGTAATCGGAAAAATCAGGCTGCTGATTCTGTCCGTTACCAGCCTGATCTTGTTTACTATGGGCGCCAGCCTTTGTGTAAGGATAGTATACATATTACCCACTGTGGTGGTAAAGGAATTCAGGTCATCCGCTACCGGATCATATTCCCAACCCGTTGGTATAATTGCTAGCAGATCTCCATCGGCCATGTCATACTCGCCGATCAGTTCATTACACCGGTAAGTATCCCCAGCTTTAATTCCCCCTTTCGCCCCTCCAAAAAGATCGGTACAGGAACCGACACTGATCCTGTTAGAGAACGGGCCTGTTGCATCACCATATACAGCCGTTCTTTTTTCGTATTTAAATTTTGAATTTCCATTCCTGTCAGCTAAGGAGAACCCAAAATTGAAATAAACTTCATCTCCTTTGCCGTCTAAATGGAGAATGTCGTCCCAGGTTTCACGGTAACATTCAAATCCGGCGAAATAGACCCTGATTCGTCCAGCCTGCGCCTGTGTCAGATGCTGGATCAGAAGCAGGGATAAAATAAGCATACATTTTTTCATGTTGTAGTAATTAATGGTTAATTAATACTACAAATATCAATCGTGCCATATCCTTTGGCAATCGCCTGATTCACTGGTTTTGTAAATGAAAAATATCCCCTGAACAAGGGAGACCGGAGAGAAGGTCTTTGATAGGTTTTATTTTAAACTTGTTGTTGCCAGTATTCTTTCAGCAGCATTTTTAAGGAAGATGGTTGACCAGGCGTTGTTCAGCTGGCAGGTAATTACTTTTTTACCAGCGATAAACGGGTTCCCAACCGGTCAGTCATAACCAGTATCCGTCCACCCTGGATCGCTTCAAACGATGCCTCAAACTTTTCAGTAGCTCCCTGGAAACGGTTTGTAAGTGTTATACTCCAGTCAGTAACAATGGATTCGCCTTTATAGGACTGGGTTGAAAATTTCATATTCCCTACCTGCCCGCTGGCACCGGCATATTCGCTACGGTACTTGTTACCGGGATAGAAGGTGAACTCATGACTATTACTGGTGGCCGTCGTGCCGGCGGTGGCACCATTACTTACATAATAATAGGTGAGCGAAGCATAGTCATTGGCACTCCAGGTGCCGGTCAGGTCATTCGCGGCAACTGCAAATTTGTTGCGGAATTGGATGTTTGCCATATTTTCCCAACCATAAGAAGTACTGTGATAGGGGCCAAAATCATTCTCCAATTCAGCCCTGGTGTCAGTTACAAATTCCAGGTAGCGGCCATGGCCGGATGAATAATGTTTTTTAAATAGCACAATATGTTTCATCATTCCGGTGGATTTTTCAACTGCATCTGCTTCCATAAAACTGATCGATTCATAACTCTGAAAACTTAACCAGTTGAAATTGTTCACCTGGCTGTAATAGGGTGCTACCAACAAGTTCCAGGCATTCAGATCTTCCGTTTTAAGCACTGAATTGTATTCGTCTGCCAGCTTATTGGGGTAGTGTATTTTGACAGTAATGCGCCCTTTTTTTGCCTCAACCCAGTTATCCATTACGGTGCTGCTCCAGCCATCGTCAAATTGGGTATTGGTAAAGTGATAGGAAGTGGTATTCCCATTCCCGCTTTTCTCTTTTACAATTTCTCCGGGAACCGCCACGCCGGAATTTGATTCGCCCGGATCTATTTTTAGTGTGCTGAGTAGTTTTTCCAGTTCTGTAATGTATTGCAGATTGGTTGTATTACA
>CAZLRY010000205.1:0-6015 GCA_964561675.1 uncultured Chitinophaga sp. | reverse complement strand
AAGGTCCCAATAATGCCGATATCATCATTAGTGAACAGGATCCTGTTCCTGGTGCCGAGGGCGTAGACCAGGGAACCGGTACCGAAGAAGATTACCAGCTGAATAATAACGAGTATATCAGCCCGGAATCCACTCCGGTAAAGGAAGATAATATACCAGCCAAAAGAGACAGTATTGTAAACACGCCGGTAAAAAAAGAAACGGAAACTAAGCCCATTGGATCGGCCCAGGAAGATCCTAAAAAAAAGAAAGGTTTGCTTAAACGGCTTTTTGACCGCAAAAATTAATTTCTTCATGCAGCCGGGTACTGAAATATGCCATTTATGGTCTTCAGGATGCTGTTACATCTCCCGGATGCCCAACAAATCAGCGGTGGGACTTTTACTATTATGGCCAGAAAAACCGTACCTGTTGAACAATAAGCGGTTAGGCCTGAGCACGCATTGAACACAGACCTAAAATAAATAGGCTGAAACCGTTATTCAGCAAGGGTTTTACAGTAAATAATAGTACCTTTGCCGCCATAAAAATATACGCAAAAATGTCAACTGTATCAAAATCCATCGACTTCAGCCTGCCCTATAAAGTGGCAGATATTTCATTGGCAGAATGGGGCCGTAAAGAAATCCGCCTGGCCGAAGCAGAAATGCCCGGACTGATGGCCATCCGTTCTGAATACGGACCTTCCCAGCCCCTGAAAGGTGCCCGCGTTGCCGGTTGTCTGCATATGACCATTCAGACCGCTGTGCTGATTGAAACCCTGACAGCCCTTGGAGCAGAAGTAAAATGGAGTTCCTGCAATATCTTCTCTACACAGGATCATGCCGCTGCTGCGATTGCCGCCGCCGGTATTGGTGTATTTGCCTGGAAAGGACAAACCCAGGAAGAAGCAGACTGGTGTATTGAGCAAACCCTGTTTTTCGGTGCCGCTGACCGCCCGTTGAATATGATCCTGGATGACGGGGGTGACCTGACCAATATGGTACTGGATACTTACCCTGAGCTGGTACAGCATGTAAAAGGTATTTCTGAAGAAACCACCACCGGCGTACACCGCCTGTATGAACGAGTAGCCAAGGGTACCCTTCCGATGCCGGCCATTAATGTGAATGATTCAGTGACCAAATCCAAATTTGACAATAAATATGGTTGTAAAGAATCATTAGTGGACTCTATCCGTCGGGCTACCGATGTGATGCTGGCCGGTAAAGTAGCTGTTGTCGGTGGTTATGGTGACGTGGGTAAAGGTTCTGCTGCTTCCCTGGCAGGTGCCGGTTGCCGCGTGATCGTTACCGAGATCGATCCGATTTGTGCCCTGCAGGCAGCCATGGACGGTTTTGAAGTGAAAAAAATGATCGATGCAGTGAAAGAAGCCGATATCGTGGTTACCGCTTCCGGATGCCGCGACCTGATCACTGGCGCCCACTTCAAACTGATGAAAGACAAAGCGATCGTTTGTAATATCGGACACTTCGATATCGAGATCGACATTGCCTGGCTGAATACCAACTACGGTCATACCAAAGACACTGTAAAGCCCCAGGTGGATATTTACAATGTGGATGGTCACGATGTAATCATCCTGGCGGAAGGCCGCCTGGTGAACCTGGGTTGCGCTACCGGTCACCCATCCTTTGTAATGAGTAATTCGTTCTCTAACCAGACACTGGCCCAGATCGAACTCTGGAATAACCACAAGAACTACGAGAATAAAGTATATGTGCTTCCCAAGCACCTGGATGAGAAAGTGGCCCGTCTTCACCTTGCCAAAATCGGGGTGGTACTGGATGAACTGACCGATGCCCAGGCTGAGTACCTTGGTATCACAAAAGCAGGTCCGTTTAAATCTGAACTTTACCGTTATTAATTAATTTCCGCATACAGCGAAAACCCGCCAACCGGCGGGTTTTTTTATGCCAGTCAAAAAACTTACTACTTAGTAAGTTTTCAGTATATTTGATCCATGGCAGCCCGTCCTACCGACACCAAGGAATCAATCCTGCGATTAGGGATGGAATTTATTCAGACCTACGGGTATCATTCATTCAGTTATGCGGATATAGCCAAAGAACTGAAAATAAAAAACGCGGCTGTCCATTATCATTTCCCTGGAAAAGAAGATCTGCTTGCTGAAATCGTTGAACAGTATATTCAACGCTATCATGAACTGGCCCGTTCGCTGGAAAAGCCCGGTATTTCATCCCGTCAGAAAATTCAGGCTTTTATCAACCGCTATACGGCCCTTTGTGAACACGGAAAGATCTGCCTGATCGGTTCAGTAGGCTCGGACTACAATACCTTGCCTGAAAAAGCAAAGGTGAAGCTGACCGAACTGGTGAAACTGGTGCTGGGATTGGTGGAAAAAGTACTGCGGGAAGGAAAGAAAAAAGGCGAACTGACTTTCAGTGAAAGCGCCCGGGTTAAATCGATACTGATCATGACCAACCTGGCCGCAGGGGTACAACTGGCAAGAATTACCGGCCAGCAGGATTATACCGCCATCTGCAACAGCCTGATGAAACAACTGACCAGTTAAAAATTTTTTGCCTCTATAACTTACTTATCAGTAAGTAATCAACCATTTAACACTATAAAAAAAAGCAAGTATGAAAAAGTTAATCGCCCTTACCGCACTCCTCTTCTCCCTCACCCCGTTTACCCCGCTCCTCGCCCAGGCCCCTGCCGGGTTTACGGCCGGGTATATCGTTACGGCAGATGGCAGCCGGCTGGAAGGATTCATTAAAGAAAACTTCAAAGGGAAAGCCTCCTTTGTATTTCAGCAGACCGGCGGCAAAAAAGTCACCTACGGCGGAAATGCGGTGAACGAAGTGAATGTGGGGGGTGTCGCCTATATCAGTTATGCCAATGATTTCTTCAAGGTAGTAACTGCCGGATCCAGGGCCAGTCTCCTGCAGAAGGTATCTGATGCAACCGGTAAAGTGATCTATAATGGGAATGAAGCAGCCGGCATCAGTTCTGGAACGGAAGGCCGGATCAACGACCTGTTTATTAAAACAAACGGCCAATCCGGGCTTACGCTTGTATCAAAAGACAATCTTAATACGGTTGCCGTGAATCTATTCGGGGATTGCGCTTCCCTGATGGATAGTGCGAAAGCAGGGCAGCTTCAGTTTGCTGAACTGGAAATGATTATTTCCCGCTATAATTCTTGTAAATAATAAAACCTGTGATGGAACCTTCGGAAAAGCCCCTTGATGGGGCTTTTCAATTTTATGCGGCAAACTGTCCGGGAAAACTAAACTGGATAGTGGCTTCTTTTTTCCGTTCACCCTCGATACTGATATGTCCTCCAATCCGGGCGGCATCCGGCTCCAGCGAACCTACACTGAATGACAGGGCATACCCGTTGTAATTATTCCGCTCCTCAATATGCAGCAACACCATGTCTTTAAACCGGTCAGCCGTAATGTGAATGTCCCCCTCCCTGGAATTCAGGATGACCGCATCGAGCAACTCTTCCAGCACACTGCTCAGTTGCGATGCTCCTTCTCCAAGCAAGAGCCGGCCATCGACTTCATTTACGACCTTGGTATGATGCTGAATAGCTAAAGGCTGTGTATTCTCTACCAGTGATCTGATCAGCTGGTTCAGTGATACGGGAACAATAGTATTACCCGTTGCAGTTAATTGTCCGTTCATAGGGTTATGTTTTCAGCGCATTCAAAGGAACCGGAAAACAGGCTACTACGCCTTCGGTTATTTCTCCCTATAAAAGTATTCACCCTTTATAGTAATACGCTGTTTCCCGGCGAAAAATTCCGTGGTTTAACAGTTAACCTTTTTCTGGCTAAGTGTTTTTTCCGGACGTTGTAGTATAAAAATTACCGGATCAGTGTTTTTGCCTCAGTCACCAGGCAGGTTCCAAGGGAAATAAGCAACTCCTGATCTTTTCCAGTCAGGATCACCGTCGTTTCTTTTTTATTGGCGTCTGTAAAAACGATCTGGCTGACCCGTTGTGTGGTCAGTTTCTGCAGCTGGGTGGTGGTATTGACTGAATTCTTATAGATAAAATGGAAGAGTCCTTCACAATTCATGGTTCCGGCATTCCGAAGGTTCATTTTTACTTTGGTTCCCTCAAAATGAACAACGGCGGTGGAGTTATTATCAAAACAACGATTGGCTCCTTCGAGGGAAAACAACAGGTCCACCTCCTTACTGTCGGCATCAATGGTAAGCGATGCCCCGCTGAAGAACATGAATCCGGTCGAAAGAGTCGTCTCCTTGGTAAAGGGGTCTGTCGCTTTGTTGAGTTTACAATCCTGGGCATTTAAAAAAAGAGGAAACATTAGTATGGCCAAACAACTGTATTTCATAGTTCAAAATTGTCCTTAAAAATAGCTTTTTTTCAGCAGGTGAATCAGCCGGTTTTGTTAATTAAACGGGGAAAAACCGGTCCTGACGGGGCAACCACCGGCTGATGCTCCCCGTTTTATAGTAACTTTAAAGGGAAGACCAACCCCATCCCTGCAGGACGGATTCACCTCATGACAAAGCTTTATTATATATTGCTTATAACATTTCTTTTGCCAGTACTGGCAAAAGCAGGGCATATTACCGGGGGAGAGATGTTTTATACCTATGGGGGTGTTAATGGCGGCATTCACACATATAATGTTACTTTGAAACTATACCGGCGATGTAATAGTGGCCGTCTGTTCCCAAATCCGGCTATAGTCTCTGTATTTGATAAAAGCACCGGATTACGGGTTTTCGACCTTAATGTACCTTTAAGTGCAGAAGATAATATCGCCATAACAAACCCGGATCCCTGTATTAATAATCCTCCGGCAGTTTGTTATGAGATTGCATTTTATAATTTCACGGTTAACCTTCCTTCATCTCTCTCCGGTTATACACTTGCCAGTCAGGTAAATTATCGCATTGATGGAATCAATAATCTGCAATCCGGTTTTAGTAATATAGGTGCACTTTACACCGCAGAAATCCCCGGGCGGGCCGGATCAACTACAGATCCAAGTAATCAGAGTGCAATATTTACCGGTTCCGACCTTGTTGTAGTATGTGCAAAGAATAACTTTAGTTATAGTTTTGCAGCCATCGATCAGGATGGGGATCAGCTCCGCTACTCGTTCTGCTCAGCTTTTAACAGTACCAGTGGTAATACCGGAGGTGGATTCGGTTCAGGAGGTAATGATCTCCCCCCGGCCCCGCCCCCCTTTCCACAAGTACCATATAACTCACCGCTTTACAGCCCTACTCAACCTCTTGGCTCAGCCGTTCAGGTCAATCCGAATACGGGGCTGATAACGGGTGTTGCACCTGAATCTGGTATTTATGTGGTAACGGTTTGTGTAGATGAGATACGTAACGGACGGGTCATAGCCACCCAACGAAAAGATATTCAAATTAACGTAGCCGACTGTGATATCGCTGCCGCATCGCTTCAACCTGAATACCTGCTATGTAAAAATACCCAAACAATAAACCTGTCCAATCTATCCAATAGTCCGCTAATCGTTAGTACAAACTGGGATTTATTTGATGAGGCCAATAACCTGATCTTTTCCAGCACAAGTCCGGAGGTAACATATACGTTTTCCGCCGTTGGTATTTACAAAGTAAAACTGGTCATCAACCGGAATCAAACCTGCTCCGATTCCACCACGTCCACGATACGGGTATTCCCGGGATTCAGACCGGATTTCCGCATTACAGGTATCTGTTATGGAAATCCCAGTTTCTTTACGGATCAAACCACTTCAGTGTTTGGTGTACCTGATTCCTGGCACTGGGATTTCGGAGAAACCAGCACGTTCACCGATATCTCCACCATCCGGAATCCCGATTATACATACCCGCTTATGGGAACCAAGGATATCCGTTTAATTGTAACTGATACAAAAGGATGCCGGGATACGGTTACTAAATCTGTCGGAATTTCTGATAAGCCACCCGTATCCCTTGCCTTCCGGGATACCCTGATCTGCAGAAATGATCCGCTCGTATTACAGGCCAACGGACTGGGGGTGTTCA
>CAZLRY010000204.1:0-6069 GCA_964561675.1 uncultured Chitinophaga sp. | reverse complement strand
CCAAAATCACTATCAAACGAATTGATTTTTCCCTTTTCGATAAAATGCACCTGGAGGGTTTGTTACTGGAAGACCGGGCAGGTGATACCCTTCTGTACGCAGGTGATTTGAAAGTCCGGATTACCGACTGGTTTTTCCTGAAGGACAATATTGAACTAAAGTACGTAGGACTGGAAAATGCAGTGGTGAAATTCCAGCGCACGGATTCTGTCTGGAGACAACAATTCATCTTTGACTATTTCTCCTCTTCCTCAGCTGGTACTGGTAAAAAGAAAAAAAGCGGCGTACAACTGAATCTTAAAAAAGCGGAACTGAAGAATGTCACATTCATTAAGAAAGACGCCTGGCTGGGAGAAGATATGCGTATCAGGGTCGGGGCACTGAACCTCGATGCCAATAACCTGGGTCTCACCGGTAACCGTTTTGAAATTAATTCCCTCCAGCTCATTAATCCCGAAGTTGCGCTCTACAGTTATTCCAAACTGAAGCCCGCAACGGTTAAAAGAACATCCACTCCGTCTACGGATACAACGGCTGCCTGGAATGAAGCCCGTACTGTTTTTAAAATCGGGGAACTGAACATCACGAACGGTTCATTCAGCAGTGACCGGCAGACAGAACGGGCTGCATTGGCCCATTTTGACGGTTTACATATCCACTTTACCGGCATCAATGCAAACCTCAATAACTCCACTTTTACCGGGGATACGGTATTTTCAAAACTACAGATCAGTGCAAAGGAAAGAAGCGGGCTGGAAGTAAAGAATCTTTCCGCGGATATGAAAATGACCCCGCAGGGAATGACATTTAATAACCTGGACCTGCAGACGAATAACAGCCAGCTCCGGAATTATTTTTCCATGTCTTACAATGACATGAGTGAACTCGGTGATTTTATTCATAAAGTAAAACTGTCGGCACAATTTGCGGATTCACATATTGACAGTGATGACATTGCCTTCTTTGCGCCGGAGATGGCCGATTGGAATAAACGTATTGCGCTGAAAGGGAAAGTGAGGGGAACCGTGGATGACCTTTCGGGAAATGACTTACTGCTGCAGGCCGGTAATAATACCCTGCTGAATGGGGATATTTCGCTGACCGGACTTCCCGATATCAACCAGACTTTTATAGATTTCAAAGCCAATAATTTCCGGACCGTTTATTCTGATGCAGTTCAGATCCTGCCTTCGATCCGGAAAATAAAAAGCCCGGATCTCAGCAAGATACAGTACCTGTCCTTTGCAGGCAGTTTCACCGGCTTCATCAATGATTTCGTTACGTATGGCACTATTCAGACCAACCTTGGTACGATCCGGAGTGACCTGAATATGAAATTACCTGCCGGTCAGGAACCTGTCTATTCCGGATCTATCGCCACAGACAATTTCAGGTTAGGTGAATTCCTGGGTGATCCGGATATCGGCGGGGTATCTATGACCGGCACCGTTAAAGGAAGAGGATTCAGTGAGTCTGGCAGGAACACTTTAGTGGATGGAAATATCCGTTATGCCGAATACAAAAATTACCGGTATTCGAATATCAGCGTTAAAGGGAAACTGGATAAAAAACGTTTTGATGGTACCGCTTCTATCGATGATGCACACCTGAAACTGGATATGTCGGGCCTGATTGATTTCAACAGTGCCACCCCGCGGTTCAACCTGCTGGCAAACGTGGAAAAGGCCAATCTGAAAGACCTGAACATTACACCCGACAGTATTGATTTCAGGGGCAAACTGAATTTTAATTTCACCAGCAGTACTATCGACAATTTCCTTGGTGAAGCCCGTATTACAGAAGCTGAGCTCCTTAAAAACGGCAGCCCGCTGCCCTTCGATTCGCTGATTGTTACATCTTCCTTTGCAGACAGTACAAAAACACTATCCGCGGTATCCAATGAATTTACCGCCACCATTAAGGGAGATTACAGCCTGGAAGAGCTGCCGGACGCTTTCACCTATTTTCTGAGCCGTTATTACCCGGCTTATATAAAAGCGCCCAAAAAACAGCCCCGGTACCAGGACATCCGGTTTGACATCAATACGTATTATGTTGATGAATATGTGAAACTGCTGATACCCGGAATAACCGGTTTTAACAACAGCCATTTTGAAGGCACCCTGAACCTGGCACGTAATGAACTCAACTTTACAGCCGATGTTCCGCAATTGCATTATAAGCAGTATAATTTTGATAATGTTCAGTTCACCGCTGCAGGTAATTACGACAGCCTGGTACTCTTCGGGAAAACCAATAATATCCGGATCAATGACAGTCTGAATATCCCGGCGGCTGATTTTACCGTTCATGCCCGCAATGATTCGTCAAGGGTCAGTATTCATGCCGGGGCCAATCAGAACGTGGAGAAAGGAGACCTCAATGCCCTGGTACAAACGTATAGTGACGGGGTGCGGATTGATATGGATCCTTCCACATTTACCATTAACGGAAAACTATGGACGATTGATGATGGAGGTGAACTCATTTTCCGGAAAAACAACCCGGCTCAGGGCGACCTTGTACTATCCGAGGGAGAACAACGGATTGTGATGAAGACCCGGCCTTCTGAAGTCGGGAATGGCAGTGACCTGTTGATTGAACTGAGCAATGTGAACCTGAATGACTTTGCGCCTTTCTTCCTGCCCAAAAACCGGCTGGAAGGGCTGCTTTCGGGAAATATCCTTGTGGAAGACCAGGGCGATCATATGCTGGTCACATCCGAAGATATTGCCACCCGTTACTTACGGATGGACAACGATTCCATTGGCGAACTGCGGGCCAGCGTTTTGTACAACAGTAAGGATAATGAACTGAAAGTTAAAGGCAGTACCGTTAACCAGGAAAGCTATCTGGGTTATACTATAGATCTTTTCTTCGGTGAGGAAGAGGACGCGAAAAAGAATATCATCGCGTTGAAAGCCCGCAGCTTTCCGATCAAAGTACTGGAACGATTCCTCGGCAGTTTATTTTCAGATATGCAGGGATTCCTGACCGGGGATATAGATATCAGCGGGCCGTTTGACGATCTCGGTGTTACCGGTAAAGGCCGGCTGAAGGATGCCGGCTTACGGGTGAATTTCACCCAGTGCTATTATAAAATACAGGACACAGACATTGAACTGACCAAAGAGAAAATTAATCTCGACGGCATTGTACTAACAGACACCATTACACGAAATCCGATCTATATTACCGGGGGAATCGATCACCAGTCTTTCCGGGACATGTTCTATGACCTGGTAATATCCACCCGTAAGCCCGGCACTACGGTAAAAGACGGGGACAAAGCCAATAAGCCGGTGCAATTGCTGAATACCACATTTAGTGATAACCAGACCTTTTATGGCAATGTAAAAGGCACCGGCGTTTTGCAGTTATTCGGCTACCAGTCAGAGATGGTGATGACCATCAATGCTAATGCGTCTGAAAAAGACAGCAGCTATATCACCCTGCCCCCCTCTTCCAGCCGGGAGAGCGGGATTGCGGACTTTCTGATCGAACGGAAATACGGACGGGAAATGAACGAAGCCGACCTCAGCGGCAATGCCACGAATATCATTTATGATGTGGAAGTTACCGCCAATCCGATGGTTACGGTGAAAGTGATCCTGGATGAGCTGACCGGCGATGAGATCAAAGGAAAAGGATCAGGCACCCTGAATATCCGTTCAGGCACCGCTGAACCACTGAGTCTGAGAGGACGGTTTGATATCGAGGAAGGAAACTACCTGTTTACCTTCCAGTCTTTTTTCAAAAAACCATTTGAAATCAGGAAGGGATCGCATAATTATATTGAATGGAACGGGGACCCCTATGATGCCAATATCAAATTTGAAGCGGTATACAATGCCAATAATGTGAGTTTTGCCCCGCTGGCCAGTTCATTAAATCTAACGTCAAACATCAGTAATACGAGAGGCGATGTATATGTGGTGGCCACGCTGACCGATAAACTGTTTAAACCACAGATCAATTTCGCACTGGACTTCCCGTCCAACAGTGTGGCAAGGACTGATCCGGAACTGACCCTGCTCGTACAGCAAATGCAGAAGAACCTGAATGAGATCAACAGGCAGGTAACCTACCTCATCGTATTTAACAGTTTTGCCCCGAGCGAATTGTCGGGTGACCTGGCAGGAGCCAACCTCGGGGTGAGTACCATTTCCGGGATGCTATTAGGGGTATTAAGTGATCAGCTGAATAAACTGTTTGGCAACCTGTTGAAAAGTGATAAGTATAATATTAATTTCAACACGTCATTCTATAACCGGAACCTGGATGAGGCAAGTAAAACCGCGCTGAACCTTAGCAGTAATGTGAACTTCAGTATCGGGCGATCTTTCTTTAATAACCGGTTTATTATCTCCACCGGGGTGGGTTTTGATGCACCGCTGAGTCAGACAGGACAAACGAATATCCAGCAAAATATACTGTTGCTGCCGGATGTAACACTGGAATGGCTGATTAATGAAAAAGGGACGATCCGGGCCACTTTCTTTTACCGGGAGAACGCCGATTACATGACCACTTCTTCCAATGCCTCTACCACCCGGGCACGACGCACCGGGGCCAGTATCTCTTACCGGAAAGATGTGGACAGGGTCTGGGATATTTTTAAAGACCTATTTAAAAAGAAAAACAAACCGTCACCCGATCCACCCCCACCGGCCAATGTAGTTAAACCGGATGCGGCAATCAAGTCGGAAGAGGAATAGCCCGGATCAGCAATCCTGTTTCAAAATTTCATGCCCCATTTTATCCCGTTTGGTTTGCAGGTATTTTTCGTTGTGCGGGTTCGGGCAGCTTTCAATGGGAACATTTTCTACAATTTCAAGTCCGTAGCCGATCAGTCCCACCCTTTTCTTCGGGTTATTGGTCATCAGCTTTAATTTGGTTATACCGACATGACGAATCATCTGGGCACCAATACCATAATCGCGTTGGTCCATGGAGAAACCCAAATGAAGATTGGCTTCCACAGTATCCATGCCTTCTTCCTGGAGTTTATAGGCTTTTAATTTATTGAGTAAACCGATGCCGCGGCCTTCCTGATTCATATATAATATAGCGCCCTTGCCCTCTTTTTCCACCATTTGCATGGCCTGGTGCAACTGTTCACCGCAATCACAACGAAGGGAGCCGAGAATATCGCCGGTAAAACAGGAGGAGTGGACGCGTACCAGTACAGGTTCTTCTTTAGTCCAGGTACCCTTCATCAGGGCCATATGCTCATTCTGGGAGTTTTTTTCCTTAAATGCCACCAGTTGGAATTCCCCATATTGGGTGGGCATCTGGACCCGGACCACTTCTTCGATCAGGGATTCTGTGTGAGCCCGGTATTCGATCAGGTCTTTTATTGAAATAATCTTTAATCCGTGGATCCGGGCCACTTCCTCCAGTTGGGGCAACCGGGCCATGGAGCCGTCTTCATTCATGATTTCCACCAGCACCCCCCCTGGTTCAAATCCGGCCATCCTGGCCAGGTCGGTGGCCGCCTCGGTATGACCGGCACGGCGCAGTACACCGCCTTTTTTCGAGATCAGGGGGAAGATATGTCCGGGCCGGGCGAGTTGTTCAGGCCGGGTTTCGGGGTTGATCAGGGCCAGTATGGTCTTGGAACGGTCCTGGGCAGAGATGCCGGTTCCGCAGTCATCTCCCAGTAAATCAACACTTACGGTGAATGCAGTTTCGTGCAGGGCCGTATTTTTCCGCACCATCAGGTCTAATCCTAACTCCTGGCAGCGTTCTTCCGGCAGGGAGGCGCATATCAATCCCCGGCCATATTTACTCATAAAATTGATCAGTTCAGGGGTCGCATTCCGGGCCGCCGTCACAAAATCACCCTCATTTTCACGGTCCTCATCGTCCACTACTACTACTAATTTGCCCATTTTTATGTCTTCGATAGCACTTTCTATGGTATCCAGCATCAGCCTTTTTTTTGCAAAAATAGAACAATCAGACGGGGTTCTGGTTCCGGACGGGACCGGGCAGCGAAAAAGCTTCCCGGGCTGTCTTTCTAACACATTCCTTTTCAATAGTCGTTTGTTAATATTTGCCTATATT
>CAZLRY010000203.1:0-6101 GCA_964561675.1 uncultured Chitinophaga sp. | reverse complement strand
ATGTAATTCCGGAGCATATTCTTTCAACACGCTAAACCACTCCACACTTTTTGCTCCTGCATTTACAATAACATAATCCTTTTCTCCCTCGTTATAATTTTTCATCAGCTCATCCACAATCCGGATTCCCTTTTTAGGAAAGCGGGCCTGTGTCTGCAAAATTTCATTGGCCGAACCCGGCACTTTCATGGCACTCCAGGATTCAAAAGAATGATCATCATCATACAGATGAATGGCACAGACTTCCAGGTCTTTCTGACCGAGAAGTCCCATTTGTTTTCTCAGCTCCAAGGCTACAACCTTTAATTCAGCTGAATTATGCATGGCCATAGCCCGGCTTCTTACTCTTTCTAACGAAGCTTCTATCTGTGCCTCCCTTGTCTGTGCTACTGCCTGCTGAATATCGATAAACCGCGCATAAGCCAGCTGGAATACATTCCGGAAACGTTTAAACAAACCAATTGCTTCCTTTGAGAGCGGGGCATAGGTGGTGATGCCCAATGCCCCGGACCCGATGGAATAAAAATAGTAATGAAGGGACGCGACTTTCGTTGAAGTCGGATCCACGAATTGCCCGGCCTTTGCCTGGTACTTCAGCCATTTCTTCAATCCCTCCCCGATCATCCTCCGGGCATAAAACCCTTCCGGATCCTTCACCATCCGCTTTACAAAAGCATGAATGGTCGGGTGTTCTTTATAGGCAACTGTAGTCACCAGTTTCTCCCGGGCTACCTGGTAATATTCATAATTCTGGTAGGTTTCCTTTTCTGTATCAATAACCGCTGTCTGAATATTCCGGATGGGCCCGACACCCAGACTGATCAGCTCCCGGGTTATCACCTCACAAACTTCCAGCATATCGGCCGGCTGCTTCATACCCATGGCCACAGCCCGTACGCGTTCCAGCGAGAATTCAATCTCCAGCTCCTTGTTCTTTAACTCCAGTTCAATGGTTCGTCTCCGGATCGCTTCTTTGAGCTGCAGA
Organism: uncultured Chitinophaga sp.; assembly: GCA_964561675.1. Lineage (GTDB taxonomy): Bacteria > Bacteroidota > Bacteroidia > Chitinophagales > Chitinophagaceae > JJ008. Next base: position 5,116 of record CAZLRY010000203.1, on the reverse strand, counting down.
TTCTCTTTGGCAATCTTTTCAAGGCCAATGGTCTGTCCGCTCCCGGCCTTATTATCCGGAAAGGAGAAATGCTGCTGTATGATCTTCCAGCCATCCTTCTTCTCCTGAAGCAGGGTGGTTACCCGGGTCTTTTCATAAAAACTCCATTTATCGTCAATGAGCACATAGGCGTCAAACTGATCGGTAATGAAAACAAGGTTGTCAATTATTTCTATTTTATGACGGCTGTTTCGTCTTTCCAGGTTACCAGCCAACTGGTCAGCGGTTGCCTTTAAAAAACGAACAGCTTCTGCCTTGCTGAAGAAAAATTCCTGCTCGGTTGTGCCAATCAACCGGTAATCTTCATCCAGAAAATGACTGTACCTATCTATATCCGCATAGAACAAGGCACCCCAAAAGGCTTCATACAAGTCGGCTATTTCTGCTTTCAGTTGTTTGGTCAGCTTCATCTTTATTGATTAACAGGTAAACTGATTGTAAAAGTGGTCCCACCGCCCTCCTTGGTCTCTACATTAATTTCCCCACCATGCGCCTTCACAATATCATAACTCAGACTCAATCCAAGTCCTGTACCCTGCCCAGTGGGCTTGGTGGTAAAGAAAGGCTGGAATATTTTGTCCCTGATTTCTTCAGGAATACCAGGTCCGTTATCCCTGACCGAAATAATTACGCTATCCCTTATTCTTTTTGTACTCACCCAGATTGTGGGAATGTGCCTGTAATCGGGGTCTGAGAACCCCCCTTTGGGGGGCAGGGGGGCCGCGTAAAAGGCATTGGTAATCAGGTTCAGGATTACCCGGCCGATATCCTGTTGAATAATATTGACAGCCCCGATGGTCTCATCAAAATCTGTATGTAATTGGGCATTGAACGATTTATCCTTTGCCCGTAATCCATGATAAGCCAGTCGCAAATACTCGTCGGTCAACGCATTAATATCCGTTGGTTCTTTCTTCCCGCTGCCCCTGCCGGAGTGTTGCAACATCCCTTTTACAATAGCATCCGCTCTTTTACCGTGATGTTTTATTTTTTCAGAATTTCCCTTAATGTCAGTTGCTAACAACTTTACTTCGGCTGTATTCCCCTTTTCAACCTCGTCAACTAATTCACTTATCAACTCCGTGTTCACTTCCGAAAAATTATTCACGAAATTCAACGGGTTCTGAATCTCATGGGCAATGCCGGCGGTGAGTTCACCCAGGCTGGCCATTTTCTCCGACTGGATCAGCAGGGACTGAGTGGCCTTCAGATCAGTCAGGGTTTTCTCGAGTTTCCGGTTGGATTTTTGTTTTACTTTATTATTACGGTACAAAATGGCGGCCACCAATAAAAAAATACCCAGGCCGGCCAACAACAGTAATTGCCGTTGCCTGTTTTGTTCGGCAATACGCTGCACCTCTTTTTGCCGCTGCGCTTCCTTTTCGTTTAACAGAATCCGCTGCAATTCCCTTATCCGTTCTGCGCCCATCAGTTGCTCCTTTTCTACTGTAGCGATTGAAAGGTAGTGATAGGCACTGTCTGGCTTTCCCTTTTTATGATACAATTCACTCAGCAACAAGGAGGCATCATACCGCCCTTTCCTGAACAACACTGAACTGGCAGCGTTGAATGCCAGGTATCCATTATGGAAAGCTGAATCCTGTTGGTTCATTTCCCGGTACAGGTTAGCCAGAAAATTATAATTCATCGTCAGATTCCTGATATCATTATCAAATAATGCCTCTGCAATCCCGCGATTATAAAATTCCAACGCTTTTGGATAGTCTTTGTTCAGCCGGTACGCGTTCCCCATCCGAAACATCACTTCGGGACGCACCATAGCATGCCTGTTATCTGATTTCCCACACATATCCAGCACGATCTGCTGATAAAAGAGTGCTGAATCCGGCTTCCCGAGCAAGGTATAGATATTACCGATGTTTGAAAGTTCATTATAATAAACCAGATTATTTGTTCCTTTAAAAATATCGCGTGACTGGAAATAATAGTCATTCGCTTTCCGGTAATCTGCCAGTTCCATATAGATATTACCAATATGGTTCAATGCAATTGCCCGGGTCTCATCTGCCTTTATTTCTTCTGCCTGCCGTAATGCCTCCAGTTGCAACTGCAGGGCTTCCGCCATAAGTCCGGTTTCCAGCATAGTTGCTCCTTTCAGGGACAAGAGTTCGCACTTTTTTACCATATCACCCCGGGCCACTGCCAATTGTAATGCCTGGTCATTATAAAGCACGGAGGAATCCATATTCGAGAACCGGTATCCCACCGCAATCTGTTCCAGGTAGAACATCTTCAAAGAATCATTGGTTACCACTCCCAGTTGTTGCTTCATATCCTGGATACGTTCCGCAGACACCTGTCCTTTGCCTGTGGCGACAAAAAAAATGAAAAGGGTCACTAAAATGCTAAACTTCTTCATACTTTACTGATGATTAGTCGGAATGGAAACGATAAAAACTGTCCCTTCGCCATGATCTGAATGAACGGATAATTCCCCGCCATGTGCTTTGACAATATCATAACTCAGTGATAAGCCCAGCCCTGTTCCATGCCCCGTAGGCTTGGTGGTAAAGAAGGGTTGGAATATTTTATCCAGCACTTTTTTCGGAATGCCCATACCATTATCCTTCACTTTTATTTCTATATGATCTGAAATTCTGCTGGTACTGACGGTGACCACCGGCTCATACCCCTCTTCTTTAAGCCTCTTCCGTTCATTCACCGTATAAAAAGCATTTGTAATCAGGTTCAGAATTACCCGGCCGATATCCTGGGGAATCACATTCACCTTTCCGGCATTTTCATCATACTCCGTATGTAAGGTGGCATTAAAGGCTTTGTCCTTGGCACGCAGCCCATGATAGGCCAGCCGCAAATACTCATCCGCCAATGCATTGATATCAGTGAGTTCTTTTTGTCCGCTACTGGTCCGGCTGTGCTGCAACATTCCTTTTACGATTTCCCCGGCCCGCTTTCCATGGTGCAATATCTTCTCCATATTCTGCTGCACATCCCTGGCTATCGCTTTTACTTCCTCTGTATTCCCTTTGTCAACCTCTTCCACCATTTCACCAATCAACTCCAGGGTTACATCACTGAAATTGTTGACAAAATTCAACGGGTTCTGGATCTCATGGGCGATACCGGCCGTCAGTTCACCCAACGAAGCCATTTTCTCAGACTGGATCAATTGCGCCTGTGCCGCTTTCAGTTCTTCCATGGATTGCTGCAGAGCGGCATTGGTTTCCTCGACCGCTTTCCGTTTCAGTTCCAGTTCCTGGATCGTTTCATCCAGCAGGATGGCCGTGGTGCGCTTCACTTTCTCTGTACGCTCCAGCTTGAATTCGGCGATCTCGAGATCACTTTTAACTTTCTTCAGCGCTTTTATCAATGCGTTCTTTTCGTCAGCCGATAACTGTTCCTGCTGCTGAAAATAATCCAGTATCAACTGTATCTGCTGGTTCATTTATTTTTCTTTTAAGGCAACCCAACTGCAGGTGGTGGAATGAAACTCATGTTTACCATTGACGGCCCGGCCAAATTCGCCATAGGTAAAAAAGCCGGCCATTGGGACATTCCATACATCAGCCAGTCCATCATTCTCCTGTGTAGCCAGCGGACCCAGTGCACTCAGGCGGCCGGCACAGGAAAAAATCAACAACGCCTCGGCTTCGGCCTGGGTTGCTGACTTTAATTCACCCGCTTTTTCTATTACCGTCTCAATGATATCAAAATCGGGAGGGGTGGAAAAGCGAAACCGGGATCCCTGGGGCACATCCGCCTCACATACCAATGCTTCCTTTTCTTTATCATAACCAATGGGGGTACACATCAACGCCTGACGTCCTTCCCGTTCGATCTGAAAGGGATAATGCCCACCTACTGTTTTGAAAAAATCGAACTGCTCATCAGAGCCAGCTCTTTCTTCTCCTAAATAACGCAGGTACATTTCCAGGGCCGGCTTATCATCAATCGTATAGATCAGGTTCTTTTCGCTTTTGGTCACGGTCATGAAAACACCCAGCGGTTTCCAGCCGGATATGGCCATACCCTGGAGATCAATTTTATCTTCATTCAATACCAGGGCCACCATGCCGTAATCAGATGCCTGATCATTAGTAAACACCCAGGAACCCGTAAAACTGAGATCATCGCCGGCCATGCCTCCAAACAGATTTACCTGTGGTCCCACCACCGATTCTATACTTCGCACCAGCACTTCGCCATTCACCACTTTACCATCCACTGAAAAAAAACTGCTGCAAAGAATGAAGGCTGGTTTGCTGAATTTTCTCAGTGCTTTTTTTGCCAGTGTGGCGGCGGCTTCTTCATCGGTTTTGCCATCAAAACTTTCCAATAAAACACAGTAATTACTTTTACGGATATCAAGCAGCAGTAATGCTATCTCACCGGTACTTTCATGGCCATCGGTGAATTCGCCGGATGAAGTCGAACCGAACACATCAATTCCATGACGGGTCAGTAATTCACAAACGGCATTTCTATCCTGTTTGACGGAGATAAAAACAACCGCCAACGTGGGACTGAAGCCTTCAGCCATACATGTTTCCAATGCAATATTGATTTCTCCTGGAGAATTTCCTTTTAAAGACCGGGCGTTCATGATTCGTTGGTTAATGGTGGTAAAAGGGTGCCCGGATTAATGAAATGAATTTAGGACATTTTATTAACCTGTGAATCATTATTATAGATGGAGAAACTCCGGAATAAACGGCAACCTTCAGGGGTGGTTTATGAACCCCTTCTGTCATGTCCTAAAATAAGTTGTCACTATTTACTACGTTTTCAGCTACCCGATTTATGAACCTCGGACGGTATTCTCAACCCTAAGGACCAATGGGGACGCTGTTCATTATACAGATAGATGGCTTCCCTGACAGCCTGGTTGGCATGTTTGTCTTCCTTAAAATGCTCATCTAATCCATACTCATCTTTCAGTATCCCGTTTACCCGTTCTGCCTTTGCATTATCATAGCAGTTGCCAGCTTCTCCCATACTCATTCGACCACCCTTTGACTGTATTCTTTTTACATATTCATACGAACAGTATTGAAAACCACGGTCCGAGTGATGGATTAAGCCAGTTGGGTCTGTG
>CAZLRY010000202.1:0-6111 GCA_964561675.1 uncultured Chitinophaga sp. | reverse complement strand
CAAGGTATGCTGGCCCTGACTTTTGCGAATAAAGAAGACTACGAAAAAATCCAGGAAGATGATTCCATTGATATCGTGGGACTGACCAGCTTTACGCCAGGCACTCCTTTACAGGTAGTCCTGAATCATAAAGATGGCAGTACGGATACCATTACAGCTAATCACTCCTACAATGCTCAGCAGATCGAGTGGTTTAAGGCCGGTGGGGCGTTGAATGTGATTCGTAGTCAGGCGGTGAAATAATTAATTGTGTAAACTGCTTTAGCATCTTGATTTACCCTGCTTCGGCAGGCCTGCCTGTCCGGCAGGCAGGCTCAGCATGACAGATGTTGTCACCCTGAGCTTGCCGAAGGGTTGGTTCGACAAGCTCACCATGACATCGGTTGTCACCCTGAGCTTGCCGAAGGGGAGTCAGACAAAAAGCAGTTTATTTTTTAACCCTTCCTTATCAATGTTTAAACATTGAAATAAATATAATTTCCTATCTTTAACAGGTAAATGAAAAGAAAGGGCTTTTTATATACAGTCACAGGAGGACTGATCACCATGACCGCTTTATCCGGTTTAAAACGTTATACGGATGAATTACCATCCGATGATACCCTGATGCCCGTATTATTTATCGGGCATGGTTCGCCTATGAACGGGATCGAAAACAATGTATTCAGTCAGCAATGGGCAAAGACCGCCCATGAAATCAATAAGCCCAAGGCGATTCTCGTGATTTCGGCCCACTGGCTCACCAACGGCACATTTGTAACGGCCATGGATAAGCCAAAGACCATTCATGATTTCGGTGGATTCCCGGATGAATTGTTTGCCGTGCAATATCCGGCGCCGGGTGATCCGTTGCTGGCGCAGGAAACCCGTACGCTGATCCAATCGACTAATGTGGGACTGAATCATGACTGGGGCCTGGATCACGGAGCCTGGACGGTAGTACGTAAAATGTATCCGGATGCTTCAATCCCGGTATTGCAATTAAGTATTGATTATAGTAAACCAGCTGAATACCATTACCAGCTCGCTAAAGAGCTGGCGGCCCTTCGTAAAAAGGGCGTGTTGATTATCGGCAGCGGGAATATGGTACACAATCTCCGGATGATTGCCTGGGATAAAATGGACGTACCCAATTTTGGTTTTGACTGGGCGATTGAAATGCATGAACTGTTCAAACAAAAAATAACGGCCGGGGATCATACCGCGCTGATCAATTATGAAACTTTAAGCAAATCGGCCCGTCTCGCGATACCTACACCGGATCACTATTTTCCGCTGATGTATATACTTGGTTTGCAGGAAAAAAACGAATCTCCTTTATTTTTTAATGATCAGCTGGTGGCCGGTTCGCTCAATATGACTTCCGTAAAATTTGGTTAGTTCAGCTTAGTCCGGTGATGATACCGTTTTCATCGATGTCAATGCCTTCAGCTGCCGGGATCACCGGAAGACCCGGCATCCGCATCATTTCTCCCAGAATCGGGATGACAAATCCGGCACCGGCGGCAAATTCAAATTCACGGACAGTCACGATGAAATTTTCCGGACGTCCGGTCTTGCGTTCATCATCCGATAAACTCTTGGGTGTTTTGGCCATGCATACAGGCATATAATCAAATCCAAGTTCTTTCAGGTGTTTCAGTTGAGATTTGGCTTTCACTGCGTATTCCACTCCGTCTGCACCATATACTTTGGTGGATATGATATGTATCTTCTCTTCAATAGGCCGTTCCAGGTCATATAATGGATGAAAATCGCTTTCATCTTTCTGGATCAGTTCGTCCACAACCTGTGCCAGTTCGGTCATGCCTTTTCCGCCATCTGTAAAACCGGTACAGCTGACTGCTTCAGCTTCGTGTTTATGGCAGAAGTCTTTTATGGTTAGAATTTCTTCTTCCGTGTCGCCGGGAAACAGGTTGATCGCAACCACGGCTTTCATCCCGAATAGCTGCATATTTTCCAGGTGTTTGCCCAGGTTGCCCAGTCCTTTTTCCACCCGTGTCACAGAAGGCGTGCCGAGTTCATCTTTCTTTGCCCCACCATGGTGACGAAGGGCTCTTACAGTAGCCACCACTACAACGGCTTTAGGCCGGAGATTGGCGTTTACACATTTGATATCAAAGAACTTTTCTGCGCCCAGGTCGGCGGCAAATCCCGCTTCCGTTACCACGTATTCGCATAGGGACAAACCCATTTTTGTGGCAAGGATCGAATTGGTACCCTGTGCAATACTGGCAAAAGGTCCGCCATGTAATATGGCGGGGTTGCCTTCCAGGGTCTGTACCAGGTTGGGCTTGATTGCATCTTTCAGCAGGATGGCCATAGCACCTACTGCATTGAGGTCGCGGGCATAAACCGGATCGCCACTGAATGTGCTGCCGATATAAATATTACCCAGCCTCTTTTTAAGGTCCTCCATACCGGTACACATACAGAGAATCGCCATGATCTCAGAGGCGGGGGTGATGTTAAAGCCATCTTCCCGGGTGATGCCATTGGCAGTGCCACCGAGGCCAATGACAATATGCCGGAGGGCCCGGTCATTCATATCCATGACCCGTTTCCAGACAATCGTACGCGGGTCAATCTGTAAGCTTCTTTTTTTATTCTGCAGATTATGATCGATCAGCGCAGCCAGCAGGTTATTGGCTTTTTCTATGGCTGAGAAGTCGCCGGTGAAATGCAGGTTGATATCTTCCATCGGAATGATCTGCGAATAACCACCACCCGTAGCACCCCCTTTCAAACCGAATACCGGTCCCAATGAGGGCTCTCTTAATACGGCTATGGTTTTTTTCCCAATTGCATTGAGTCCGTCTGTTAGTCCGACTGAAATGGTGGTCTTTCCTTCACCGGCAGGAGTCGGGGTTATGGCCGTTACGAGGATCAGGTGGTGCTGGCGTATTTTTTCCTCATCAATCAGTTTGAGGGGTAGTTTGGCTTTGTATTTTCCATAATACTCAAGATCATTATTATTGATGCCGGTGGCAGCAGCAATGTCTTTGATATGGCGGATAGGCGCCGATTGGGAAATGGCAATATCTGTAAGCATAGCAGGCAATCGTTAAGTAACTGCAACTTAACTTCCTGCTTTTTACGGGTACATGACAATGCTCAGCCCGGTTATTGATACTCAGTTCCTGACTCTGCTAAACTTCAGCAACAGGCTGCCAGTCAGAAGATATTGCTTGCAGATTATGTCTTTGGCTGATTGGCTGCAATGGTATACCTAATCAAAGTCATAATTCAGGTTGAGGAATAGTTGTACCTTTTACTGAACTAAAACCATCATTTATGAAGCACTACCACATTATTTCAAGGATTGCTATTTATATTCTGGCAATCATCTTGTTTGTTTTCGGAGTCTTCCACTTTATGTATCCAAGGGATCTGTTGGTTTATGTGCCGGATTTTCTCCCGCTTGGAATTAAATGGGCCTATATTGTAGGCGGCGCATTTATCCTGGTTGCCATCTCTTATTTTACCAATCAGTATGTAAAATTTTCCAGCTACCTGCTGTTTATCTTACTGGTGGTATTTATCCTGACTATTCACCTGCCGAATTACCAGCATGCCGGAGATGCAGAAATGCGTCAGCTGGCCCTGATCAATATATTAAAAGACACGGCTATTGCCGCTTTTGCCCTTCATATAGGTGCGAGTGCCTGGCACCAGCATTTTCAGATGGAGAATAACGATTAAAGATATTCCTCCAACCCGTTTTAACAGGGATTGTACACGCCGTGTGCTATCCCTGTTTGTTTTATAGTTTATATTTATGCAATGAAAAGGATCCGACCGGATGTGGATATAATAATGGACCTGCTGGAAGCGGTAGCACAGGCCCGGCCAGCTGATGCCTTTGTTAAAAGTCTGCATTTTCAATATCAGGAAAGGGGCGGACTGAGTAAAAAGCAATTGCAGGGTTTATACGGAAAAGCAGCTAAAACTGCGGGGATACCTCCAGGCAAACTGGCCACCCTGGAAGCGATTATCCTGAAAAGACCAACCCGGGATAAATCAGCCTTACCAGGGGCCACACCTGATTATAAACCTGATGAAGAAGTGGGAAATAAAATCAGGGCTATCCTTGAAAAATTTCCGGAACACAAACGGGTGCTTTTCTTTAAATCCAGGTTTGATAATGACGAACCACTCAGTCAGACTGAACTGGCCGAACTGCTCCGGTTCGGGAAATTACTGGGGATCAGGTCCTGAGCCATTGAGTCCGTTTCCTGATTTTTCTCATACTTGTTTCCCTGCTGACATCGTATTTTCAATACAACGATCAGCTGCATGAGGCATTTTATACAAAAAAGTCATATACTGGATATCCGGAATAATCCGGGTTTATCGTTGCAAAAGGTAGCATTGGGCAATTGCCGTAACCTCTCTTTCTCTTCTCCTGCTTTACTAAAAGAATATCATGATGCATTATTGTTTGTGCGGGCATATCCCAAGGACGAGGAGTCGGTGGAAATGGCGGGTAACGAGTTAATCAGGGTGGCCGCTTTTATCCGTCAGGCCAAAGGAGAACGTTGGCGACTTAGTATGACAGGAAGTGGATTGCCGGGCACACAAATAACGTGTCAATACACCCGCATTCTGCTGCGTTGGTTGTTGGATAGTTGTCCGGAGGCTATTCAACCTGCTGAAACAGCTTCTGGTCCGGCAGAAGTAAAAGCGTTTTTCCAGTCCTTGCTGCCTGGCATTGAATTTAACGGTTCTGCCACCGGTTCACTTTCTCTCTGGAAAAGGATCCGGGTATTATCCGGTCATAATTTTAACCGCGAAGCCCTGGAATGGCTCCTGCAACTGACTGAACAAGCGCCCATTCCTGTCTTATTAAAGGACCAGTTATTCGATGGGCTTAAAATTTTTACCGGTTGGACACTTACGATGGATGGATTGAACCGGAGTTTCCTGGAGGCGTCAGGAGGTAAAAAAGTATATTATGCTGCCGGCAAAAAATTTCAGTTTAATGCACTGATCAGAAAACCATTGAAAAACTTGTTTCCGGATCTGGAGGAGAAAATCAGGCTAATCTCCATCGCCCGGGCCTCTCTTGCTTTTTATTACCGTGAAACAGATCCATTTACTTACGCTTCGCCTTCGGAAACAAACTATTTTGAGCTGGGAGATGGATTTCGAATTGCTTTGTATGGAATGACAAAGGACCGGCGATTTTCGCTGGACAGTTATATTGGTTTCCTGGCATTCAAAAATGGGCTTCCCGTAGCTTATGGTGGAGGGTGGATATTTGGTCATCGTTGTAAAATCGGAGTGAATATTTATCCACCTTACCGAGGTGCTGATTCCGCATTCCTGTTTACCCAGGTGTTGCGTGTTTATTATCAGCAATACCGGGTACATTATTTTCTGGTCAAGCCTTACCAATTTGGGCGGGGCAATCCGGAAGGGATCAGGACAGGGGCATTCTGGTTTTACTATAAGCTGGGTTTCCGGTCTGCATCACCAGCGATCGAGCGGCTGTCCGGAAGCGAATGGGAAAAGATCAAATCTGGAAAAGGATACCGGAGTTCACCGGACATATTAAAAAAAATGACAGAAGCCCCCCTGGTATTGGTACTTAAAAAGGAGGGATTAACTGATCCACGGGCGGCTGAATTAAGTGAACGGATCACCAGTATGATCCGGGACCAGTATGCCGGAAACCGTCTGCTGGCGCTGGAATCGGCCAAACGCCGATGGAGAAAAATGGGGGGATTTCCTCATTCAACTTTTAAAGAAGTGACTTCTGCTGCCTGGCAGGATTGGCTGCTTTTATTCCTTTTTTTGGGAGGAACGAATCCCCGTAAAGCCGTTTGGGCAAAACTGACCCGGCTGCGATTTAAAGCTGCTGAAGCTGTATTTATCCGGTACTGGCAGGAAAACCGTCAATTATGGGCCAACTCCCGCCCGACAGCTGATTCCAGATAAATGCAGATCAACCGGTTACATTTGGTGCTTCAAAGTTTACCTAACTGATTAATTTGATTATTTTACCTGACGGCCAGGCAACCTGGACAACCCATGTTTCGATATGGAAACGAAACACTACACACACTTGTTAACGGCGGATGAACTAACTTACCATGTTGAGGCCTGTGG
>CAZLRY010000201.1:4570-6128 GCA_964561675.1 uncultured Chitinophaga sp. | reverse complement strand
CTTCCACTGCTGCTACAGAAGAACCCCGGGCCCGGCAGTTAATGGACCGGCTGGAAAGTATAAAAAGCATGGACCGGTCTACGTTAACACGAAATGAAAGAAAAGATCTCCGGAAAGAAGTAAAAGAAATACGGAAAGAAACAAAAGCAGCCAGTGGCGGTGTATATCTTTCAGTTGGCGCAATCCTGCTGGTGATATTAGTATTGATCCTGATCTTATGATCCGATAGCCCGTTATCCGGCCTGTTTAATCAACACCGGGAAAGTTGCATGTACTGCAGCACAAAACGTTTCTGGCCGCATTAATCATTAATCCTTACTTCCTTATATCCACCGCCCTGAAAAGCGGTGGTTTTCTATGACCAGGATAACCGGCACATCAATCCAATATAAAAAAACAACCCGGAATCATTACCTTAGGATAAATAATCCATGTAAATGCGTCTACTCTTTGTCCCCCTGTTTTGCATTGCAGTTTTACAATCTACTGCGCAGACAGCCCGCAACCTGTTGCAGCAAAAATCGGACCCCTGGCATTTAGCCGGACTTTTGGATACCCATAAAGACTGGATCCGGTATCCTGCTTATACGAATCGATCTGGCTGGGATAACTTTACTGGCCCTGTAAAGTTGCAGCTGATTAAGGAAGGTGAAGCTTATCTGAATTATACCTGGAGATTGATCACTGCCACGCAATACCTCGAATATGAACGCAGCGGTAGCCGTACGGCCATGGAAGAACCCGCAGGTGCCAACAACAAGGCACTCAGCCGCCTGATCATCGCCGAACTGGCAGAAGGGAAAGGACGGTTTACAGACCAGATCATTAATGGCGTTTGGGCAGCCTGTGATATGCCATCCTGGGTCGCTTCGGCCCACTTACCGGTACAACAATCAAAAAGAAGCCTGCCCGATTTCAGGGAAGAAATTATCGATCTTGGATCTGCTGATATGGGTTCCTTCTTTTCCTGGACCTGGTATTTCCTGCACGAAGAATTTGACAAAGTAAACCCGGTAATTGCGGCAAGATTAAAAGAAACGATCCGCCAACGGATTCTCGAACCGTATCTGGAAAGAACGGATTACTGGTGGCAGGCCCTCCAGGACAAACCCGGACGGCTGGTTAATAACTGGAATCCCTGGTGCAATTTCAATGTGCTGACCTGTTTCCTGCTGATGGAGGATGACCCGGTCCGTAAAGCGACTGGTGTATTTAAAACGATGCAGAGCACCGATCAGTTTATCAATTATGTAAAAGAAGACGGCGCCTGTGAGGAAGGACCTTCCTATTGGGGACACGCTGCCGGGAAGCTTTATGATTATCTGGAATTACTCAGCCGGGCCACGGGTCAGCAGGTTCGCTTATTTGACCACCCGATGATCCGGAATATGGGTGAATACATCGTCCGCAGTTATGTGGGTAAGGGCTGGGTGGTGAACTTTGCGGATGCTTCTGCCAAAGGGGGCGGGGATGCAGGATTGATATACCGCTATGGTAAAGCGGTGAACAGTACCGATATGCAATCCTTTGCCGCTTACCTGGTACAGGATAAAAAAGG
>CAZLRY010000201.1:0-4470 GCA_964561675.1 uncultured Chitinophaga sp. | reverse complement strand
GCGGCAAACTTTTGGTCCGGAACGATATACGATCTGGACAATGCAGAGTGAATACCATAATCTGCCAGTGATCAATGGCAAACCACAGGTGTTTGGGGCTCAGTACAAAGCCATAAATACCCGGTTTAATGCGGAAAAAAATCAGTTCAGCACTGATCTTGCGCAGGCCTATCCCAAAGAAGCAGGTGTAAGAACCTGGGTGAGGAATTATGAGCTGAACGGTACTACCCTGACCATTGAAGACCGTTTTGAGCTTACTTCCACCCTTGCCCCCAATGCTCTTCATTTCCTGGTATGGGCTGCTCCAATAGTAGTAAATGAAGGAATGATCCGGCTTGAAAAAGAGGGCACCCGGCTCAACCTGAGTTATGATAAAAATCTTTTCAGTACTGTTGTGGATACCCTCCCGCAAACAGATAAACGGTTATCCAATGTCTGGGGTGAAAAAATCTACCGCATCCGGCTGACCGCCAAAAAAATGCAATCAAAGGGACTTTACCGGTTGTATATCCGTAAGGAATGATTATTTAAGGAAAGCTGCTCTTAATTCGCTCACCTGCTCGTCATTAATCGGCACTAATTGTCCCAGGCTGGCCGACATGATGAGTGATTTGGCGCTGAATTCAGCCACTTCCAGGTAGTCAAAGGTCTGGAGCAGTTTATCACCGGTTACAATGGCACAGTCATTTTTTACCAGCAGGGCCGGACTGTTTTTGGATAACATTTCCGGAATCATCAGGCTTCCGTTGAACTGTCCACCAAACGGAACAGTGTATACATCCTGCAGGAAAATCCAGCTTTCAGGAATCGTCCGCACATTGAACACCGCATCCGAAGCGGCGAAAGCCATCAGGTAAGGTGTCTGCGTTAATATAATGGAGTTAATCTCCGGATGTGTTTCATAGATCAGCTGATGAAGATGTGTGGATCGGCTTGGCAATTTTCCTTTTTCTCTTTTTCCGTCTTTTATCTGCACAATATCTTTTGGCTGCATATCCCAACGGGGCACATCGGTTGGCGTGATCAGAAAATCATTCCCCTCCCAGCGACGGGAAATGGTGCCATAGGAACTGGTCATTAATCCCTGGCTGCAGGCCCGCTGAACAATCTGGCAAATCTCGGTTCTTACAGCTCTTTCGGAACTGCTATATATGGTTTCATCCATTTCCGGCAACAAGGCGGGCAATTGCTGATCAAAAGCAGTGATCTCCTCCTCGCTGAGATAGGAGGGTTTACCAATCATGTGGGCATATAAAATTGTACGCGCACAGAATTCAAGTGTTTCAAAACGCAGGAAACAATCAGCCAGATTTGTACCACCCACTACTGTTCCATGATTCTCCATGATTACCGCGTTAAACCCTTGCTGAAACTCTTCTGCAATAATATCACCCAGGGCCTGGCTGCCCGGTAAACGGTAAGCTGCATATCCAATAGGGCCGCATACATGGCGCGCCTGTGATACAATACGGGTGTCCGGTATCTTACGTACAATACTGAAGGAGACCAATGCCGGCGGATGTGCATGAATCACCGCTTTTATTTCCGGACGCTTTTCATAAATCGCTTTGTGAAAAGGAAACTCAGAAGAAGGTTTATGCCGGCCGATAATCGTTCCGTCTTTTTTCACACACACAATATCATCCACTGTCAGCGAGCCTTTGTCCACGGCAGAGGGGGTCACCCATATATCGCCGTTGTCATCGATTACCGAGATATTACCTCCGGAGGTAGTGGTCAGGCCACGCCGGTAAATACGGCCGATTACCATTGTTATCTGTTCACGGGGATGCATCAGCCGGGGGTCAAGTGTATTATTCATAACGATAGATTGGTGGTCGGAATGAGCGATGGTAATTGCAGAAGGAGGATCCGGTAAAGTCAGGAATTATGGCTTTGCTCATCCACCCCGTGATTGCAGGGACTGCACCCAGGGCTAACATTCCATGACAAAATTAAAAATAAAGGGAGGTTAACCATCCCGTTCCAACCTGTAAGTAGCTGTTCCGTTAGTGAATGGAATGACGCTGCGAATAGATTATATTTATAAAAAAAACATGCGTTTCCTTTCCTGGCTGACCATATTGCTGATCCTGCCTGGCTTTATTGATGCCCAAACGGATTCCTTAAAAACAGGTGTGCGTTTTATTACGGTCACCTCAAAAGACAGTATGCAGCCCATGAATGAATCCATCAAAAAACGACTGACCGGATTGCAGAAACAATCGGCTTTACAAGATGGAAATTTACGGCTGACGCTTCAACTGAAAAACCAAACAGATGGTTTAATAACGGCCCGGTGGCTGGCCGTCCGGCAGAAAAATAATATACTCCATATCGATTTGTCCGTTTATAGCAGTAAGTATATCGGGGAGACAGAAAAAAATCTGGAGAAGCTATTCAGTAAAGCCGCGAACAGCAATTTGCTGCTGCTTTTTGATGAGGCGGATGCCCTGTTTGGAAAGCGGACCGGAGGCAACGAAGCCGAGAATCAAAACCGCGAGAAAATAACCACCCTGCTCATTAAAAAAATAGAAGGTTACAAAGGTTCGGTCTTGCTGAACTGCAAAACAGAAGGCTGTCCCTACCTGCCAGCCAGGCTCAATTTTTCTCGGATCAGCGAATAAACGTAATGAACGGCTTGCCCGGGTAATTTTACGGGTTTAACCGGCTTTTTCAGTCCGGAAAAATAAAATTTGAACATATCAGACGAGTGTCTTAATTTGTCCCTGCCTCAGGCCTGTCACTGGCCCCGTTTTATCCGATTAGTTTTATTGCCTCTGCCTCGTAAGTTCATTGATTTTTTGCCAATGTCAGGGAGAAGTCCTTGTCAAAAGCAGGTTTTTGTATTTGCCTTTTTTTATTCACCGTATTAAAACAAGCAATTATGAGACTATCAGAATTTATTGTGCTGACACAGGAAGAAAAGCGATTAACCGTAGTCAATGAGGGCGTCCCCCTGGCCAAAAAGGAATTATCGGAAGAGATGATTTTTCTTTTCCGCCTCCCGGGTTTTTTTGTCGAAACCCATTTCAGTAAACAAACGAAGGAAATTCAGCAGTACCTGATGTTTCGTGATTCACCGGAATTAACTCCCGCGTGGAAACTGATTCAATAGGTGATTCACTGGTAAAAAAAGAGGAAAGAAACCGGTCAGCGTTCCATTGAATCTGACCGGGATTTCCTTTATTTGCAGACTTTTTACCAGGACCCGATGAATAAAAAAACCGCCCTCTTACTCCGGCCTTCCCAGTTAAAAAAAAACGGGCATCTGTTTGAACTGTTGCAGGTTGACAAAGCCGATAAATACCCGGTATACACCACGGAGAAAATCAACCTGGGTGTATTGAAAAAACAATACCCGAAATTACCCGGCGGATTTTTCACCGCGATCAACCGTTTTACGGAAAGTAATATCGATTTGCTGAAAGCCGAATTATTCAATGCCCTGAAAAAACAACAGGCTGTCAATGAAACGGAATTCAGGAAACAAGTGCAATTACAACTGGAACGGAAATTACTTCAGGAACTGCAGACACTAAAACCCTTGTTGCCCCTGCTCTCCTGCTATCATCAGTCACCGGTACCCGGCGATGATAAGCGGTTTAAAACAGCTCCCTGCTCTTTCAGCAACTATACACCACAGTTGAGTTTTGAGGTGAAGCAAACCGCAAACGGATGGCTTTCGTTGGAAACGCACATCGTATTGAATGGAACGTCCTATCCCCTGTCCCAGTTCAGCCAGTATGGCTTTCTGCTGGAGAACAAAAACGAATATTTCCTGCTGAAGTTTCCCGATTACCAGGTACTGAGTCGGGTTCAATCCGTTGACTGGGAGCAGGAACGTTTTGACGATGCCCGGTTCATAACAGACGTATTAGAACCTTTGTCGGGCTACCCTGTCAACCGGAACAACCTGCTTAAAAAGGATTGCCTGGAGGCACTACCCACCGGACGCGTGGTACTGAGTGAACTCAGTGGCCAGTTTCTGATGATCACCCCGCAATTTGATTATGATGGCCATATCGTCGAAGGCAGCTGGGAAGAGACCGCCACGATTACCCGGGAAGGAAAAGAAATCAGCATCCTTCGAAACCAGGAAGCGGAAAAAGCGATCCGTTGGGAAGTGGAACAATTGCATGGCAGTTTTCCCAATCAATCGAATGGATATTATTACCTGAGTTTTGCCAATGCGGCAAAGAACCATTGGTTTCTGAAAGCGTTCCGCTATTTACTCGATCATGATATTCAGGTACTGGGAATGGATATGCTGAAACATTTCCGGTACAGCACCGAAAAACCAATCACCCACTATCAATACCTGAGCGAAGAGAAAGGCTGGATCCTTTTATCTTTTTCACTGAAAGTGGGAAAAGAAGAAATCAGCAATAAGGAACTTCAGAAAATTCTACGTACCGGCGAACAGGCATTGTTGCTGAAAGACGGCTCTATTACCCTGCTGGATGAAGA